>CAZMDP010000008.1:0-12755 GCA_964565015.1 uncultured Prolixibacteraceae bacterium
GCTGTTGATCCATTCCCAGTCTTTTTCGATATTGGCAGCATTAACCACCATCATATATTTTTCGGGTGCGAAATAGTAAAGAACATAATCATCAACAATTCCGCCCCTTCCGTTTGGCAAACAGGAATATTGTGCCTGGCCTGGAACTAATAACGATGGGGCGTTCGATCCAACTTTCCGAAGAAGTTCGAGTGCATTGGGGCCTTTTATCCAAAATTCGCCCATGTGCGAAACATCAAAAACACCCACCGCATTTCGAACCGTCATGTGTTCATCTTTTATTCCCGTGAATTCGATGGGCAATTCATATCCGGCAAATTCGACCATTTTGCCACCAGCCAATTTATGCAGTGCGTTAAAAGCTGTTTTTTTCATATCCGATGTTGTTTTCGAGAAGAAATACCAAATTATGGCGCAAAATAAGCTTATTTATTCCTGATAAACATTAAAATTTATCAGAAAATATAGCCAAAAGTAATAGTAAGACCCGAATTTATCCAAAATTACTAATTTTAGGCTGGAAAAAAGTCAATACCGTGGAAAAGATAACCAACCTTGATTATATTTCGGAAATTGCCGGAGGTGATGAATCTTTCGTTAAGGATCTTATTGAAACATTTGTTTGTCAGGTTTCTGAATTTACACACAACATGAACGAGTACCTGAATAAAAAACAGTATGGGCTTCTGGCCAAGGAAGCCCATACTGCCAAATCATCGGTAATGCTATTCGGATTAAACCATCTTGCTGACAGGCTGAAAGAGTTTCAGCTGGTTGCCGAAAAACAGGAGCAGATCGAAACCTATCCTGAACGAATTGCAGAATTTGAAAGAATCTGCCAGCAGGCAATTTCAGAACTCAAAACGGGGTAACCAAGCCTTAATTTCTGAAAACCAATTCTTCGTCAACCAGATCGACCCAGATTGTTTTACCGGGCTCAAGTGTACCCGATAGTAATTTTTTCGATAATTCGTTGAGCACATACCTTTGCAATAGTCTTTTAATCGGGCGTGCCCCGTAGGCAGGATCAAAGCCAACGGTGGCAATCCAATCGACCGCTGCATCGGTAATTTTCAGGTCAAAATCATTTCGCTGCATTTTTTCGGTAATCCGTTCGAACTGCATTTTAACAATCTGCCTGACGTCATTCCGGGTGAGCGGTGTAAATATTATTATGTCATCGATACGGTTCAGAAACTCGGGCCTGATGGTGCGTTGCAGCATTTCGAGCAATTCGCCCCTGGTTTGTTCCATTACCATTCCCATTTTATCTTCGCTTGTGTTGGCAAGTTTTTCATGAATGAGATGTGAACCGAGGTTTGATGTCATTATAATTATGGTATTCTTAAAGTTTACCACCCTGCCTTTATTGTCGGTCAGACGGCCATCGTCGAGTACCTGAAGGAGTACGTTAAACACATCGGGGTGCGCTTTTTCAATTTCATCAAAAAGCACAACAGAGTATGGCTTATGCCTGACCGCTTCGGTCAACTGGCCACCTTCGTCGTAACCCACATATCCGGGAGGGCTACCAATTAGCCTGGTTACAGAAAATTTTTCCTGGTATTCCGACATATCGATGCGGGTCATCAGGTGCTCATCGTCGAACAGGTATTCGGCAAGCGCTTTGGCCAGCTCGGTTTTTCCCACTCCGGTTGTTCCCAGGAAAATAAATGACCCGATGGGCTTTTTTTCATCCTGCAATCCGGCACGACTGCGGCGCACTGCATCCGAAACGGCAGCTATAGCCTCGTGTTGCCCAACTACCCTCTTATGCAGTTCCTCTTCCATGTGGAGAAGTTTTTCGCGTTCGCTCTGTAACATCCTTGCAACAGGAATCCCTGTCCAGCGCGAAACTACCTCAGCAATATCTTCTGCATCAACCTCTTCCTTGATCATGCTACCCGATGCATGCAACTGCTGCAATTCGGCTTTGATGCGTTCTATTTCTTTTTCTTTTTCGCCGATACGTCCATACCTGAGTTCGGCTACACGGCCATAGTCGCCCTGACGTTCAGCCTGGTCGGCTTCAAACCTCAGCTCCTCAATTTCCGATTTATTTTTCTGTATGGCATCGATGAGCGTTTTTTCGCTTTGCCAACGGGCCCTTTGTTTCGACTGTTCCTCTTTAAGATTGGCAATTTCCTCACTTAGCAGAGCCAGTTTTTTTTCATCCTTTTCCCGCTTAATTGCCTCGCGCTCAATTTCGAGTTGTTTAATGCGGCGTTCGATTTCATCGAGCTCTTCGGGCAACGAGTCCATTTCAAGCCTGAGCTTTGCAGCCGCCTCATCCATCAGGTCGATGGCTTTATCGGGGAGGAACCGATCGGAAATGTATCGTTGCGACAGCTCTACTGCCGCAATAATTGCATTGTCTTTTATCCTTACACGGTGATGGTTCTCGTACCGTTCTTTTAAGCCCCTGAGAATCGAAATAGCTTCGAGTGTTCCGGGCTCGTCAACATGCACCACCTGGAACCTGCGTTCAAGTGCTTTATCTTTTTCGAAATATTTCTGATATTCACCCAGCGTGGTGGCACCTATAGCGCGTAATTCACCCCTCGCAAGGGCGGGTTTCAGAATGTTTGCGGCATCCATGGCACCTTCGCTTTTACCGGCTCCTACCAGTGTATGTATTTCATCGATAAAGAGAATAACCTCTTCGTTCGACTTAACTACCTCGTTTACAACAGCTTTCAACCTCTCTTCAAACTCTCCCTTGTATTTTGCACCAGCAATCAGCGCACCCATATCGAGCGAGAAAACCTGTTTCGATTTCAGGTTTTCGGGCACATCGCCCCGTACTATCCGGTGTGCCAATCCTTCAGCAATGGCGGTTTTTCCTGTTCCCGGCTCACCAATCAGAATCGGGTTATTTTTGGTGCGGCGCGACAAAATCTGCAATATCCGCCTGATTTCGTCATCGCGCCCGATTACGGGATCGAGTTTCCCCATTCGTGCCCGTTCGTTAAGGTTTATGGCAAAACGGTTAAGAGAATTGAAACGGTCTTCGGCTGTCTGAGAATCAACTTTCGAACCTTTGCGCAACTCTTCGACCGCTTTTTTCAGTTCATCTTTCTGAATACCGCTGTCTTTGAGCATCTGACTGACTGAATCACCGGCATCGAGTAACGATATCAGAATATGCTCGACCGATACAAACTGATCGCCCATCTCCTGAGCCAGGGCTATTGATTTCTGCAATACCCTGTTGGTCGAATTTGAAAGGTATGGCTCTCCTCCGGTAACACGCGGATACGATTCGATGACCTTATCGAGTGCTGCAGTAAGAATATTGGTGTTGACACCCAATTTCTTAAGTAAGTACATGATTACACTTTCTGCCTGGTGAATAAGGCCTTTTAGCAGGTGACCGGTTTCGATGGCCTGCTGATTGTTGCCCTGTGCAATCTGAAAAGCCTGCTGCAGGGCTTCCTGCGATTTTATTGTGAAATTATTGAAATTCATGGCTAAAAATTTTTTATATCGATAGCCTGATATCAAATAAAAAGCCATTAAAATTTTACCGTCAATTTGTCATAATTATTAACACCGGAATGAAAAATTGACAGAACAAACAGTGCAAACAAGCCACTAAATCATTGATTTTAAGAATTTTGAGAACAATTAATCCCTAATGAAATGTGGCATAATTTCGGGTAATTCAAATGATATCTCGACTACTCCCATAAATTCATCTTCCTGTACCCATGGTTTTTGAATGATCATTTTCCTTGTACCTTTCTGTTCGGTTGTATAAATGTTTTCGGTGGGAGTATCCAACATTGAAATCAACTTCGTTTTCGAAGGTTCGGGATGACAATCGATCAGGCTTTTACCGATTAACCGAGTGCGGCCAAATTTATGGAATTGCTGAATCGAACGTTGATTCATATACACCACTATTCCATTGCGGTCGCATATTGTTACCGAAGCATTCAACTGGTCGGCCCAATTTATTTCAAATTTACCAATCATCGTTTTCTGTAACATTTTATCCAATCGACTTCAAAATTTACAGGAAGATGCGAACCAGGTATCTCCTGAATTACCAGACTTGTCAGGTTCAGGTGCGCTGTACCTTCAATAGCTGCCCGATAGGTTTCATGAACCACTGCTCCGTTAATTTTCCATATTAACTTGCTGCCGTCCCATTCAAGTCCGAAAATATAGCTTAGGTTTTTCTTTAAGTTGTTGATTTCAACACCATCGAATTTTGGCTTACCTTCACCATCTCGACTCAGGATTCCCATACGACAGACAGGCCCCATTTCGAGGAGAGCCAAAACCGGTGAATTTTTTTCACCCTGTAAATAGCACGAGCTAACCACTTCCCTGACCGGATTGAAGAGTATTTTAGCTTCGAAGATTCCGCCTTCCTGCCAAAAACTCCTGATGGTTGATAGCGTATCGGATGTATATGCATAATCGTTTGCCATAAACCCGGTGTGTGGTTGCCAGAATCTGGAGCGGAATTTTTCTTTACGCACCTGAATGTGCAGTTTCCCGTGGGAAACCATGGTATTTTTTCCTCCGGTATATGCCTGCAAATCGCCGGGCTGCGAGAAGTTATCGCCGAGTAAACGGTCGGCCCAAAGCGAATTTGGCGTCCATTTTGAATAATCCAGAGATTTCGAATCGAAATTATCGAAAAACGAGACTTCCCAATTCTTAAAAAAATCGAAATCGGATGTATTAACGTACTTAAAGTAATGAACTATCAGTGGATCTTTTTTCAGTTCGAGGAAACGCTGATATTTTGCATACTCCTCCGATTTTTCCCATTTTTTAGTATCCTCGAGCCATGCTTTCCTTTTCAGAAATTCGGGAGAAGTAGTCAGTGCCAGCAATTCGTTATAGCGCTGCAACGAAAAAGAATCGTGCGTATCGAGGTAATTCAGGTAAAGAGGCGATTTTTCGAATTTCAGGAAGAACTTAATATCCGGATCGGATGCAACTCTTTTGTAATGCATGTATTTTTTCCATGCTTCACTTTTTTCAAGTTTCTTACTATCCTTCAACCATGAAACCTTTTTCTGAAACTCAGGGGTAGAAGTTTCGGTTAAAAGTTCCTGATAACGATCGGGGATATGACTTCCGTTAATCTCATTAAAATGTTTGAGTTGAGTACTTTTTTCGAAACGGAAGAATTCCCTGATTTCGGGGTCGTTTTTAAGCTTTTTATACTCTTTCCGGGCTTCTTTTTCTTTTACAGGCATGTTTTTAAGCTCAAGGAAACGGTGCATTTTGGCCGATTCAACAAATTTCAGGTGTCTTGTAAGTGCCTGTGAACCTTTAAGTGCAAGATAATCTTTGAGCGCCTTGCTTTTTTTGAGTTTGGCCAGTTCGTTCAGGTGGCGCTCTTCAACCGATCCCGAAAATTTATTCGCTTCTATTTCATGCTTGTCGCGCTGAAAAACTCCACCTTCTACATAATCTTTAAGATCGAAGTATTCCTGAAGTTTATCAGACTCTTTTATTCTTTGAAAACGGTTTAATTCGTTTCCCCCGGCAATCTTGAAATAATTACGGATAGCTTTGGTTTTTCTGAGGCTTTCAAATTCCTTCAACTGATTATACTCAATACTTCCCTTGAAAACCATGCTTTCTATTTCCTTTTTTGCAGCCTGCATGGCCCCCGAATTAATCCAGCTTTCCAATTCTCTGAATTCGGCAAGTTTTTGCGATTTTTCGGCCTCGAGAAATAGTTTATAATTTTTTTCATCGGCAAGACGTTGATTTTCAACTTTATCAACAGATTTAATCTTACCTGTCAGTTGCAGGGCAAATATTTTTAACGACATTCCGGAACAAAGTTAAGTTTAACTGTCAAAAATAAGAAAACAAAACCATACAATGCTCCAATGTTGGCAAATACTCATAATTATTAGCTATTTTTCGAACGTTTTATCGAAACTGAATTAATCGGAGGTTACTATGAAATGCCTGTTAACAATTACCTTGATATTAGCGAACATATTTTTCCTGTCAGCAACGAATAATATTAATATAGAGGAGCTTATGCCTGAAAAGTTAATAGTTGTGGCCAACCCTACTGCCCGGAACATTGAGATTATTAAATTCCTGACCGAGAACAGGATATTCGATATAAACACTTCGGAAACAGGTTTTATTGGAGTATATCACAAAGGACAATCCTACGATTTTGCACAGAGCAGGAGATTTATTGAAGAAAATGGAATTGATTGGATTACCTTGAAAGAAATCGAGGGTGAATTAACCCCTGAAAACGTCTATCAAACCAATCCATGTACACCGGTATTCAGGGATTTGTTTAACCGTTCGGTCGGTGTATTATTCTTTGGCGGCCCCGATATTCAGCCCGAATTATACGGTGAAGAAAATTTATATTCGGAAGTAACAGATCCGGTGCGTCATTTATTCGAAGTGTCGTTTGCCTTTCACCTTACAGGTGGAAGCCGGAATGCAGATTTCGTACCTTTTCTCGACGATCGGCCCGATTACCTGGTTACAGGTTTTTGCCTGGGCATGCAAACCATGAACGTAGCTGCCGGAGGAACATTGTGGCAGGACATTCCGGCACAACTATATAATAAGTTCACTCCCGAAGAAACAGTAAAGATCGACCGGGAGAACCTCCACCGGAATTACTGGCAACTGATGAACGACGATGAATTGTTGATGACCATAAATCTTCATTGGGTACAGTTTACTGATCACCCCTTTTTTGGCAGCAGGGTAAAAGTCAGAAAGAGTACCCGCCCCCGTGCATACAGCAGCCACCATCAGTCGGTAAAAGATATGGGCCCTGGATATGAGGTAACTGCCCTTTCGCCCGATAAGAAAGTAATTGAAGGATTCGCACATAATCGGTTTCCAAATGTTTTTGCCGTACAATTTCACCCGGAGGTTCCGGCCTTATATGAAGACCGGAACCTGAGGAAATTTGAACCCACAGATAAGCCCCGAACCATGCACCGGATAATTGGTAAAAAAGGAGTTCTTTTTCACCTGAATTACTGGAAGCTTATCTCCAGCATTGTAAATGGCTTGTGAAAACCAGATATTCAGGTATCGCTGGTAAAAATTCTTATTTTTGCGCCCTCAAATTGGATTACTAATGAATTTCATAGAAGAGCTGAAGCGCCGACGAACGTTTGGGATCGTTAGTCACCCCGATGCCGGTAAAACTACTTTAACAGAGAAACTTTTGCTGTTTGGCGGTGCAATTCGGGTTGCCGGTGCGGTAAAAAGCAACAAAATAAAAAAAGCGGCCACGTCCGATTTTATGGAAATCGAACGGCAGAGAGGGATTTCTGTGGCCACATCGGTAATGGGATTTGAATATAACGGATATAAAATAAATATTCTCGATACGCCCGGCCATCAGGATTTTCAGGAAGATACATTCCGCACCCTGACTGCAGTTGACAGCGTTATTATTGTGATTGACGCGGCAAAAGGTGTCGAACCGCAAACCGAAAAACTGATGAACGTATGCCGTATGCGACATACTCCGGTTATTGTCTTCATCAATAAAATGGACCGCCCGGCACACGATACTTTTTCACTACTCGATGAAATTGAGCAGCAATTGAATATCAAAACAAGGCCATTGAGCTGGCCCATAGGGAGTGGCGATAATTTCAGGGGGGTATATAACCTTTTCGACAGGAGCCTGCAACTTTTCGACCCCGACATACAGGAGATAAAACCGGGAATCAGGTTCGACGACCTGAATGACAACGAACTTGATAATTTGCTGGGAAGGCAGGCAGCTACACTCAGGGAAGAGCTTGAACTGGTTGAGGGCGTTTATCCTGAATTTGACCAGAATGAATACCTAGCCGGACATCTTGCACCGGTATTTTTTGGAAGTGCCTTGTATAATTTTGGCATTCAGGAACTTCTCGACACATTTGTGCGTATCGCTCCCTATCCCCGACCGAGCTTTACCGAAGAACGCGAAATAAAACCTGAAGAACCGAACTTTACTGGCTTTGTATTTAAGATCCATGCCAATATTGATCCAAACCACAGGAGCCGGATAGCATTTGTTAAAGTATGTTCAGGACATTTCAAACGGAACAATATTTACACCCACGTCAGGCAGAACAAAACCATCAGGATATCGAGCCCGACGGCTTTTATGGCCTCTCAAAAAGAAACTATTGACGAAGCTTTTCCGGGCGACATTATCGGTGTTCCCGATACCGGAAACTTTGTGATCGGCGATTCACTTACCGAAGGCGAAATAATCCATTTCAAAGGATTGCCCAGTTTTTCACCCGAACTTTTCAGGAATATCGAAAATGCCGATCCAATGAAATCGAAACAATTGGCAAAAGGTATCGATCAACTTATGGACGAAGGAGTTGCCCAATTGTTTATCAGCCAGTTTAACGGCCGAAAGATTATCGGTACGGTCGGGCAGTTGCAGTTTGAAGTAATCCAGTACCGGCTCGAACATGAGTATGGGGCAAAATGCAGGTACGAACCTTTATCGATGTACAAAGCCTGTTGGATAGAAAGTCCCGACCAGAAAATCCTGAACGAGTTCAAAAAACGTAAATACCAGAAAATGGCCGTTGATAAAAGGGGACGCGATGTGTTTCTGGCCGACTCGGCATTTATTCTGCAAATGGCGCAGGAAGAGTTTAAGGAGATAAAATTTCACTTTACGTCGGAATTTTGATAATTCCGTATCTGAAAAGGTTATTTAAACAACTACCATTGCTTTAATCACATTGTCGCGGTACCCGGCAACCATATCGAAAGCAACGGGCGTTTTCCTGAGCTGGAAATAATGGGTAACCATCTGTTTCAGGTTAACTTTACGGCCTGCTACCAGTTTGATGGCCTCTTCGACCGAATGGTTCTGACGTCGCACATTTATTACAGTAATTTCTTTTCTGCGCATCAGATCCATATCGAAAATATATTGTGCCGATGGCGGGATGCCCACAAGAACAAGCTTACCCCCTGCTTTGAGGATTTTAAGTGCATTATCGATAGCCTGCTGGTCGCCACTTGCATCGAAAACAACATCTATCAGGCCGTTTGCAAGTTCGGGAACACGGGTTGCCACATTTTCGGAAACCGGGTTAACCAGCCATTTGGCACCTATCTCACCGGCCCTTTCGAGGCGATAGTCCAAAGGCTCAATCACGCCTACATTTTTATAATCATCGGCATGAAGCTTCAGCATAATACTCAGGCCAATGGGACCGGCGCCGAATATTGCGATAGAGGTATCGGTTGAGCCTAATTTGGCAAGATTTGCAGAATATACCCCGATTGAGAAAGGTTCGAGCAGGGCAGCCTCTTCGGCATCCATGAGATCGGTTACCGGAAAGCATGTAAATCCGGGCATAACAATAAATTCAGTCAGACAACCTTCAAGCTGCCCCGGACAACCCAGAAACTTGTTATTGATGCAAGTATGTGGGCGACCACTGAGGCATTGCTCACAATGGCCGCAGTGAACCGAAGGATCGACTGCAACCAGGTCGCCAACCTCGAGGTGCGTAACATTTTCGCCTTTTGCTACGATCTTCCCCGAACACTCGTGCCCTACCATAAAAGGGTATTGAACCACCTGGCTTCCTATTTTGCCTTCGGTATAATAATGAACATCGGAACCGCAAACACCAACATACTTTATTTTTATAAGTACCTCATCGGGGCCAATTTTCGATGGCTTGTCTATCTCAACAATATCCATCTCCTCTATCCCGGTAAGCTTAACTGCAAGCATATCTATTTTTTTTGTTTCAATGATATTGAAAATTTCTTTTTTAGTTTTCTCTTTTGGTTTAATCCGTCGCTTTATAAAGGTAAATTTAATGTTGCTGCCCGGGTCGAAACATTCCCATAAATACCTTTGAGTCGGAAGAATATTGAGCCGTTTTGTTATAATTTATTCAATATCTGACACTTAAATAAATTTTTAAAAAAGTGTTGAAAAAAATATTCTATAACATATTGCACAATTCATAGTTTTTGAAGATCAATTATTTAGGCATTATTTAATTTTTACCCTTTAACAATTATTAATATTTTTTCAGGGGTTTTTACTTTTAATATGATTTTTGTACTATCTTCGTCATCGGCTAAATCAATTTTTTAATATAGAGTTCACAAAACTACCTTTTCTCTGTAAACCAATGTAGCTGGTCTTGCTAAACGAAACTCTTACCAGAACGGATTGACATCCACCGCATGTCAATCCGTTTTTTTTTGAATATTATCGAATTCAGCGACTATTCTTATAACATTATAGTTTTTTGCAGACGATGGCTTTCGAGGCAAATTTCAAGGATTTTTATTACCTGCAGTGCTTCGTCTGCCTGAACAGCAAGAGGTTCGCCATTTCGGAGCACATTATAAATATTGTTGTAAAAGGCAAGATAATCGCCTGCCTCAGTTTCGACTTTTCCTTTAACCCGAATTCCATTAATCTCTGTATTAAGTGTTCCCCACCATAATTCCTTTTCCTTTCCCCAGCCATCGCCTATTGGTTTTTCACCTTTTTTCAGCAAATCCTCCTGTGGGTCAATGCCCCACTTCAGGAACGATCCGTTTGTGCCGTGCAGGATATACCGGGGGCCTGCTTCCTTAACCAGGTATGAACATTTCAGAATGGAAGCAAAGCCTTGATATTGAAGCCTTATATCGTAATAATCGGCAACCTTTCCCCCGGTCCGCACAATCCCTAAATGTGCAGTAACGGCTTGTGGCATGCCAAACAACACAAGCACCTGATCGACCATATGTGACCCTAAGTTGTAGAGCACCCCAGCATACTCATCGCCTTCCTCCTTCCATGTACCCTCGGCAATATAATTTCGGTACCGGTCGAAATGGGATTCAAATTCGACAAGCCTACCTAAAACCCCTGATTGGATAACCTTTCTGATGGTAAGAAAATCGCCGTCCCATCTGCGGTTCTGATATACCGATAACATAAGCTTCTTCTTACGCGCCAATTCAATTAATTGCCGTCCTTCATCGGTCCTGAGCGTAAAAGGTTTTTCAACCACAACATTTTTTCCGGCTTTAAGGGCATCATAAGCCATCTGAAAGTGCAAATGGTCAGGTGTATTCACAATAATAAGTTCAATCGAGGTATCGTTGAGAATTTCCCTGTAATCGCGGGCGATATGCGCAACAGGGAACATTTTTCTGGACAATTGTTTGGTACGCTCAAGAATGGTTTTAACCTCGAATCCGGGATGTGCCAAAAGTGATGGACCATGGAATACCTGCCCCGACATGCCGAATGAGGCAATGGCTGTCTGAATTTTGGGTTGTTTTTTCATTACTGTCAAGTTTGATCCTTAAGTTTAACTTTTGTTTTTTTATGCAATAAAATTATAAAAAATTGACCTGCTGTAAAACAGTGTTTTATAACATATCGTGAAAATAGTATTGTACAACATGTTTTAGATTTGAAATGATTATTCTATTGTAATTTCGTTGTCGTGAAAACCAGAAATCTCAATATAATGAAAGAATTTTTGAACAACTATCTGAAGTATGTTGCGGCAAGCAACCTTGAAACTGGCGATTTTGCCGGACCGGTAGTAACCATTTCGCGTCAGACCGGATGCTCTGCAAAAAGAATAGCCATCAAGTTATCTAAAATTCTTACCGGGTACAGTTATATGTCGGAAACCAAAACCGATGCCGAGTGGAACTGGACAGATAAAGATGCCTTCAGGCATGCCATAAGAGAAGTGCAGGCCGAAATGCAGGCCCGCAACATCGATAATCCGGAAATGCTCAGCAGGCTTGAACTGGTTGCAAATGCATTTTCGAAAGAAAAGTTTACAGATGTAGTTGACGAAAAAGCCATCATCATCCTTAAAGATGTAATTGTAAAACTCGCACTTGCAGGTAGGTACATCATTCTGGGACGAGGGGCAACCACCATACTCTCCGACCTTCCAAATAAACTCAGCATCAGGCTTGAAGCTCCTCTTGAATGGAGAATAAACCGTGTAGCCCAGATGAAAAACATGAGCCACGATCAGGCCGAAGAATATGTAACCAAAGCTGATGAAAAAAGAAGGGCGTTTACCGAAGCAGTTATAGGAAGAACCTACGTAAACTCCGATTTTGACGTGATCTTTAATTATGCAAGCTTATCGGACGATCAGATTGTTGACGCTATTGTCAACATATTAAAGAGCAAGAAAATTATTACCGCCGGCGAAGATTAAGAACCCGATTATTTTAATGCACGGTTAATAACCCCTTTCGAAATTTTTCCGTTGTAAACCAGCAATGAGTACTTTAATGTAACAGGCTTATTAACTGGTATTTCAACGGGATTACGTCCGGGAAATACAATGTTTTGCATACTTTTCTCCCGTCGCAAAATCCATTTCTGAGGAAATCCAATATTTTCGGGGTGATCGATAATGATAATACCGTATCGTTTTCTGCTTTTTTCATTTGTCCCCGATATATTGACCCACCCCGGTGAACTGACCTGGGTAACTTCAGGTACAACCGCTCCGGCAGGTCCTGTAAAGGTAACATCGGCCGGAAGTTTCATCCTTACTGAAAACCCTCCATATCCTTTTTCATCGTCGGAACCACCCAGTTGAATACCTTCAGTGAGCGCCACCAACGAAATTTCAAAATCTATTTTTCGATAGTTTTTTTTACGTGTGTGAATGGTAACAGTGGCATTTTCCTTTATAAACGAGCCCGCAACCACATAGGATAGGCCGGAAACCGATTTCCATAATACTTTTGTTTTCAAT
>CAZMDP010000009.1:0-12697 GCA_964565015.1 uncultured Prolixibacteraceae bacterium
GGGAACGCAGTATTTACCTCCCAAAAGGGTAAAACTGAAGTCCGCACCAACGAAAATGGGGAACTGTTTATAAATGTACCCGCAAAAATTGCAGACAAATACAAAAGACAGGGGTTTGTCAGTTACAGCGACTTTGGCGCCAGGGGAAATGGCAAAACCGATGATATGCAGGCTATTGCTGCCACCCATGCGTTTGCCAATGAACACGACCTTACCGTCAAAGCCGATAAAGGGGCTACGTATTACATCAGCGGAAAAGACCGCACTGCCATCATAAAAACCGATACCGATTTCGGCATCTCAAATTTTATTATCGACGATACCGATGTGGAAAACCGGAACGCGCATGTTTTTCTGGTCAGTTCAGTCCATCAGACGTATAAACCAGAGGGAATTACCTCCCTGAGAAGGAACCAGGCGAAGATTAACCAATCTTTTCCGGGGACCTGCATCATCACGGTAACCGATTCGAACGTGAAGCGCTATGTCCGTTACGGCCCGAACCAAAACAGCGGATCGTCGCAAACCGATATTTTTGTTGTTGACAAGGATGGCAACGTAGATATGAATGCTCCCATTATCTGGGACTTCGAACAAATAACCGATATCAATGCCCGTCCGATTGACGAAACCACGCTTACCATTACCGGAGGACGCTTTACCACCATGGCCAACCGGGCCGAATCGAAATATACCTATTACAGCCGGGGCATTGCCATCAGGCGTTCCAATGTTGTGGTTGACGGGCTCGAACACAGGGTTACCGGCGAAGGAGATCACGGCGCCCCGTATGGCGGCTTTATCAACATTGGCGACTGTGCTTATGTGACGGTTCAGAACACCGTTCTTACCGGCCGTAAAGTTTATGAAACCATCGGAGCGGCAGGCGTTCCGGTTTCCATGGGAAGTTACGACCTCTCCGTAAACCGTGCCCTGAATGTATCATTTATCAATTGCCGGCAGACCAACGACATAAACGACAACCGCTACTGGGGAATACTTGGATCGAATTACTGCAAAAACCTTCTGTACGACAATTGCACCTTTTCGCGGTTCGATGCCCACATGGGGGTTGCCAACGCCACCATACGCAACTCAACTTTGGGGCATCAGGGCATCAACGCCATTGGCAGCGGAATATTTACCGTTGAAAATTCGACCATTTACTCAAGGAACCTGATCAGCCTGCGCTCCGACTATGGCAGCACATGGCAGGGTGAATTTATTATCCGCGATTGTGTTTTTGTACCAGCCAACGGAAGGCCTGTTACGGCCAGCCTTTTTGGAGGTTCAAACTCCGGTCAGCACGATTTTGGCTACACCTGCTTTATGCCCGAACGGATCACCATCGAAAACCTTCGCATCGATGACTCCAACCAGCCTGAAAACTACCGCGGACCAGCCATTTTTGGCAATTTTAACCCGAAAATGATTGACGAAACTTACGTGGAAAAATATCCATATATCATTACCCGGGAAGTTATCCTGAGAAATGTAACCACCGCCAGCGGCAAAGAATTAAGGCTGAGCGATAATCCGTTTATGTTCAGGGGGGTGAAGGTAAAAATCGAATAAGCAATTCAAAATTGTCAATGTTACACCACTATATGCTTTTCAACTTTTCCATCCTGTTTACCATCTCATTTATCCAGATGGGGGCAAATGGCGAGGTGCAACCTTTCGACACCGGATAATCGCGATAGATGCCCATTTTTTCGCCCATAGCCAATGCCCTGCTGCGCAATTGTGGGTAATGAATCCCAATCTGTGCCAGAGTCATGTTCATGGTCCACTGGATTTCGGGCGCTGCTGTTGGCATTTCGGCCTCTATGCGGTCGAGCAGGGCAACAAGGTCGAGGCCTTCGGTTTTTTTTGCCACCCTGTCGGCTGTCAGGCTCCAGCCTGCACGGGCAGCCATTGGATCGTTATCCTGCATCCACTTCTTGCGAAGGGGTTCGTTCCCGGGGGGGAGGTTTACCACATAAGTGCTGAACCAATCGGCCACATGCGGAAATCTCTCCGAACGTACCAGCCTGTCAACTTCTTCTTCGGTCAGTTCCTGTGGTTTCATGATCAGTATTGCCAGAAACCTGGCTTCTACATTGCCGGTTTCCCAAAGTTCGAGCGCCAGTTGATGGTTGACCTTGATCTTCTTTGCCAGCGCCCTTATATCGCCCATCTTTACGCCAAACTGATTACTTCCGGCACCAAATTTCAGATTGTGCGCCCTTACTTTTTCATTTCCCAATGCTTTCAAATGGGCAAGTATTTCATTTACTGTCATTTCGATTTATTTATAGTGTTTTAATCCCGAAATTTACCAAATCCCGGAAAATATTCGCATAAATCCAGAAATATGATATGCTTATAATTGAACTCCATTTTTGCATTCATTTTTTTGGAATACGCTTCAAAAAATTAATTAGATTTGTGCAGAAGGTAAATTAAATCAGCCATTTTGTATAATATGTATAAATTCTGAAAATCATGAAAAAACTAAAAAACACCTTTTTACTGTTTGCCCTCACATCAATGATCTTTTCTTCAGTGGTGGCCCAGACTCCCGCTGATGGTTCGGCAGTAATCGGCCGATGGAACCTTACTTTTGTTATCGAAGGAAAAGAACTACAGGAACTTGGGCTTTTCCGCCATGGTTTGATGGCTGCCGAAGGTTTTCCCGGATGGTTGGAAGTAAAAAAATCGGGGTTTTCGAAACTGGTTGGATACTATGTAGGGTACGAGGGAAGCGCCCGGCCCATTTCGGAGGTTAAATACGATGCTGCTGCCGGAAAATATCATTTCACCATCCCGCCCCAATGGATGAATGTGCCCGATATCTATTTTGAATTCACCCTGAAAGATGATAAACTCAGCGGGTATAAAATCCTTGACGGCCATAAGCTTAACTGGACCGGAGTCAGGGCACCGAGCCTGAAAAGGGACAAACCACCGGTGTGGGGCAATCCGAAAAATCTGTTGGATGATAACCTCTCGCGCTGGATTATACCTGAAAACAATAAGTTCAGGATGGTTGACGGAGTTTTGGTAAATACCGAAGTTGGCGGTAATCTGGTTACCACCGAAAAATTCGACGATTTCAAACTCAGTGTTGAATTCAGGTACCCGGCAGGCAGCAACAGTGGTATTTATCTTCGCGGCCGTTACGAAGTACAGATCGAAGACAGTCCGGTAAATACAGTCAGCGATGTATCCATTGGCAGCATCTACGGATTTATTGAGCCAGCGGTATATGCCGCCAAAAAGCCCGGCGAATGGCAAACCTACGAAATCACGCTGGTTGGAAGGCATGTTACTGTAGTGCACAATGGCATCGAGGTTATTTCGAACCGGGCAATACCAGGCATCACCGGCGGATCGCTCGATAGCAAAGAAGGCAACCCGGGTCCTATTATGATCCAGGGCGACCATGGCCCGGTCGAATTCCGCAAGTTTGTGATTACCCCGGCGCTGAAGTAAACAATATTGGGATAACTCCTACATCGGAAGATAAGAGAGTGGGAAAATGTGAGGTGGCACCTTGCATTTTTTCACTCTGATTTTTTCCAGAGCGAAATATTGTTCTATCCCACCAGTAAAGAATCTCACACACTTTTCTTGAACCAATTTCAAAACAGTCATTGTTTTAATCTCAATTTTTTGCCTGAATTGTAATTATTCATTATCTTTGACCATATGGTTTAATCATTTGGTTTAATTTTATGGTTTAATTTATTGGTCTATTATGATGGATGAAAATGACAAGCAAACCGAACTGAAAATTTTTGATGCCGCTACCAAAGTTTTTATAGAGAAAGGCATGGATGGCGCAAGGATGCAGGAAATTGCCGACAAGGCCGGAATTAACAAATCGCTTCTTCATTACTATTTCCGATCGAAGGAGAAACTCTTCAACGAGGTTTTCGAGAAAATTGCCAATAACCTTTTCGGAAAATTTGCCCCACTTCTCGATGAAAATCTTTCACTTGAAGAAAAAATCAGGTTTTTTTTCAGTGAGCATATTGAAATGCTTAAAAAAAATCCGGGGCTTCCTGCTTTTGTACTGAATGAAATGAACCGTAACCCTGAAAGGATAAGGATTCTGGTAAGGAAAGCCGATGTCAGGAAAATCTGGAATAAACTTTGGAAACTTCACGGTGAAGAGTTTGAAAGGTATAACATAACATTGGATACTTTTCCTCAACTGATGACATCGATAGCTGCACTGAGTGTTTTCCCGTTTGTTGGAAAGGAACTTATTTCGACAATTATCGAAGCGTTTGACCGTGATTTCGATGATTACATAGAAACACGAAAGGAATTTGTTGCTGATTTTGTAATCCGGGCAATCAAAGGCTGATCATCCGAAATAATCAACGGATTAGCATGAACAATAAACTACGATCGCTATATGAAACGAATACCTTAGAAAACAAACAATTTTAATCGTATGAAAAAAGCATTGCTTATTTTGAGCGGGTTTTTACTCATGGGCATAATATCGGTTAATGCCCAGCAAGTTATCACCCTGAAGGATTGCTACATAAAAGCCTGCAAAAACACACCACTCTCATCCGAAAAAGAGACTTACAAGTCAATTTGGCAGGTACAAACCAAAAACATTGAAAAAACATGGCTTCCAACCCTCGATGTTAATGGCAGTTTTATTTACAACTCTTCGGTGGTCGATTTATCCGATGTAATGGGTGCGTTACCGGTTCCCGGAATTTCGGATTTTATTAAACCCCTTCCCCACGAACAATATAAAATTACCCTTGATATTAACCAGTTGCTTTACGATGGTGGATATGTACAGAAAGCAAAAATGCTCGAAGAGGCAAATTTTCGTATCAGTGAGAAGCAGGTCGAGACCGATCTCTACAAGATACGAAACCAGGTAAATCAATGCTATTTCAATATTTTGCTTCACGATCGCCAGCATGACTTACTGAATAATTTTCTCGATCTGTTAAACAAAAAACTTGCTTCTGTAAATTCGGCTATTGAGAATGGGATTTTGCTTAAAACAGATGCAGATGTACTGATGGCCGAAAAAATCAAAACCGTACAGCAGATCACCGAAATTGCTATCAGAAAAGAATCGATGCTGAAAGTACTTGAAGATATTACCGGCTTTAAATTGGATAACACCGTCAGGTTCGAAACGCCTCTGGTCATTGCCGGTATTTCAGACGAAATTAAGCGACCTGAGCTACAGATTTTCGATCTCAGAAAAGAGCAGATGAATGCCACTTTAGAGTTGATTCAGAGCAAACGAATGCCCAGGATTTTTGGTTTCACAACCTTTGGATATGGCAATCCACCCGGAAGCAATTTTTTCAAGGACGAATTTGCCCCTTTTGCTGTTGTGGGAGCAGGTGTAAAGTGGAACATTTACGACTGGAACAAAACCGCCGGCGAAAAAAAGGTCGTAAGCTATCAACAACAACTTATCGATACACGGAAAAGTGATCTGGAAGACAACCTGCGTCGTCTTATCCTTGCAAAAGACGCTGAAATTGAAAGCACAGAAGCACTTTTAAATGCCGATGCCCGGATTATTGAACTTCGAAGCCGGATCTCCCGAACGGCAGAATCGCAATATGAAAATGGCGTGATAACAGCCACAGAAATGATGATGGAACTTAATGCTGAAAAACAGGCCCTGGTGAATTATGAAATTCATAAAATCAACCTGGTATTGGCAAAAGTTGAACGACTGAACCTTATGGGTATAGAAATAAACTGAATAAAATCGAAAGGTATGAAACATATTGCAATAATTATCGTCTTCATGTACATTCTTAATGGATGTACCCGTAAAGAAGAAAAGGCAGATGCATACGGGACATTTGAAGCTACCGAAGTAATAATTTCGGCTGAAACAAGCGGCCGGATAATGAAATTTGACGTTACTGAAGGCAGTGAAGTTGAAATGGGCACATCAATAGCCCTTATTGATACCACAATGTTTCATCTTCAAAAGCTCGAAGCAGATGCAGGGATGCAGGCTATAGGTACACGGACCATCGCGGTGAATGCACAGAATGAAATTCTCGCCCAACAAATTGAAAATGTAAAGGTTAACCTGGCAAGAATTGAAAATATGCTGAAAGATGATGCTGCCACCCAAAAACAGTATGACGACCTGGCCGGGCAGATTTCGGTATTACATAAACAGATTGCGGCCAATAACACCCAGAAAGCCTCAATAGCTGCCGAACTTGCTGTAATCGAATCGAAAAAAGCAACTTTGAATAAACAGATCGACAGGAGCTGGGTAAAGAGCCCGCTCACAGGAACGGTTGTTGCACGGTACGCCGAGGAAGGCGAAATGATAACCACTGGCAGGCCTTTGGTGAAGATTGCCGATTTATCGGTAATCCGACTAAAAGTTTATGTGAGCGGTGCACAATTGAGCGACCTTAGAATCGGAGGTACATGTACCGTAAGGGTTGACCATGGGGAAAAGGGATATAAAGCCTTTCCCGGAACCATAGCCTATATAGCTGACAAGGCCGAGTTCACCCCAAAAATCATTCAGACAAAGGAAGAGCGCGTAGCTTTAGTCTATGCTGTAACTATCGACGTGAGAAACGATGGAACCATGAAACCGGGAATGCCGGGAGAAGCCATATTCTGACTACATGATGAAAGCAATTGAAGCAAAGGCTGTGGGTAAAACTTTCGGAGAGACCAGGGCAATCCAAAGTATATCATTCGATGTTGATTATGGCGAATTATTTGGTTTTATCGGGCCCGATGGAGCCGGTAAAACCACCCTATTCAGAATAATAACCACCCTATTGTTGCCCGACGAAGGCAATATAAAAGTTTTAGGGCTGGATGTAATTTCGAAGTTTAAACAACTACGGAGCCGTATCGGGTATATGCCCGGCAGGTTCAGTCTTTACCACGACTTGACGGTAGAGGAAAACCTGAATTTTTATGCCACCGTATTTGGCACCACGCTAAGCAGAAATTATGAATTGATATCGGACATCTATTCCCACATCGAACCTTTCAAGGATAGGATAGCAGGAAAACTATCAGGAGGAATGAAACAAAAACTGGCGCTTTCGTGTGCCCTTATTCACAAACCCGACCTGCTAGTTCTCGATGAGCCAACCACCGGTGTGGATGCTGTTTCACGCAAGGAATTCTGGGAAATGCTTAAAAAACTTCAACAAAAGGGAATTACGATTCTTGTTTCGACACCATACATGGATGAAGCTTCGCTTTGCGACCGGGTGGTGTTGATTCAGAAAGGATGTATTCTTGATGTGGATACACCCCACAGGATCATCGGAAAATATAAATTCCGCATTTTTCAGATCAGCACTGACAATATTTACACACTGATTGGTGATTTGCGAAAATTCAACAAAGCGGGATATGTGTTTGCTTTCGGACAGTTTGTCCACTTCACCGGAAAAGACGATAGGGTGGAAGCGTCGGAACTGATAAACTTCCTTGAACAGTGCGGCCATAAGAATATCATCGTCGAAGAAATATCGCCCGGCATTGAGGATGTTTTTATGAATCTGATGAACGCTGAAGAGGCAGGCAATAAAAAATAAATGTTCGGCATAGCAGAATAATGTGTAATAAAATGGAATTGAACAAGGCGGCCATAAACCTAAAATACAATGGCAGTGATAACAGTCCAGTAATTTCTGTAAAGAACCTTGTAAAGAAATTCGGCACATTCACGGCTGTCGATAACATTACTTTTGAGGTAAAAAAAGGAGAAATATTTGGATTCCTGGGTGCGAATGGAGCCGGTAAAACTACCGCGGTCAGGATTCTTTGCGGGCTTGCTGCCCCCACTTCGGGCGAAGTTAAGGTAGCCGGATATGACATTTACCGCGAAACCGAAAAGATTAAGAAAAACATTGGCTATATGAGCCAGAAATTCTCACTCTATGAAGACCTTACAGTGATGGAGAATATCCGGCTTTATGCTGGAATTTACGGAATCCCAAAGCCAAAAATCAGGGAAAAACAGGAAAAATTGCTGAACAGACTGGAAATGTATGAGGTAAGAAATAAACTCATAGCCGGCCTTCCACTGGGATGGAAGCAAAAGCTCGCTTTTTCGGTAGCCATTATGCACGAGCCGGAAATTGTTTTTCTGGATGAACCAACCGGAGGCGTTGACCCGGTTGCCCGGAGAAAATTCTGGGAAATGATTTATGAAACCGCTTCACGGGGAATAACGGTTTTTGTGACTACCCACTACATGGATGAGGCGGAATATTGCAACAGAATTTCGATTATGAGCGAAGGTAAAATTGTAGCCATAGATACACCTTCGAACCTGAAACAACTCTACAATGCCCTAACGGTAGAGGAAGTATTTGTAAAAATTGCCCGACGTGATAAAATATAGCCTATGAAACGACTACTTGGATTTGTAAGAAAAGAGTTTATCCACATCATCAGGGATCCCCTCACTTTGATTATTTTGTTTGGCATTCCGGCAGCGCTCATTATGTTGTTTGGATTTGTTATCAGCACCGAACTGAAAGACACCCGATTATCGGTGTTTGATCTTGCCCGCGATGAAACCAGCCGGAAAGTATCGGATAAAATTTTTGCTTCAGGATTCTTTCTTCGGGGCAAAACCCTTTCTTCTTACGGTGAAATCGATCAGGAATTAAAAAGTCACAAAAGCAAGGCGGTAATTGTATTTGAACCCGATTTCGGAAAAAAATTAATGAGGGAAGGGAATAGCGCTGTAAGCATTTTCACAGATGCTTCAGAACCAAATGTAGCGTTGCAGATCACCAGTTTTATATCGGCCATAATCCTGGATTACAACCAGGAACTTACGGGTAAATTTATGAATTCCGCACAATTGATCCAGCCCGAAGTCAGGATGCTATACAACCCTGCGTTGGAGAGCCATTTTATGTTTATCCCCGGACTTATTACCCTGATAATGATTCTTATATGTGCCCTTATGACTTCGATAACCCTCACCCGCGAAAAGGAATTCGGTACCATGGAAGTCCTGCTGGTCTCACCTTTGAAACCATATCAAATAATTATGGGGAAAGTGGTACCCTATTTCCTGTTGTCGTTTATCGATGTCTTAATCATTCTGCTGCTGTCGTACTTCGTTTTTGGGATGGGGGTTAAGGGAAGCCTGCCTTTGCTGCTTGCCGAACTAATGCTCTATATTCTGATGAGCCTTTCTTTAGGTATTCTAATTTCATCGAAGGTCAAAAATATGCAACAGGCAATATTTATTACCCTGGTCGGAGGATTGCTCCCTACCGTGCTGCTTTCCGGATTCATTTTTCCAATCGAAAGTATGCCTGAAATTTATGGTTGGATCAGTTCGGTTTTTCCGCCACGCTATTTTATTGTGATTATCAAAAACATCATGATAAAAGGAACCGGGTTTGGCCACATCTGGAAGGAAACATTAATCCTGTTAATGTTCACCATGCTGTTTATCTTGATCAGCATCAGGAGTTTTAAACTGAGACTTCAGTAATGTTGCAGGAGAATTTTTTATGAGAACGCTGTTTTATCTTATCCGGAAAGAGTTTATCCAGATATTCAGGGACCGTTTCATTGGAAAAGCGGTTTTTGCAATTCCGGTATTACAGATGCTGATCCTTGTTCCGGCCATAACTTTCGAAATCAGAGATATCAGATTATGCATAACCGATATGGATATGAGTTCCGAATCGAGGCAACTGATCAATAAATTGCAGGGTTCTGAGTTTTTTAAGATAACTGCATCAACCTTTTCCGAAAAAGAGGCCAACGATCTGCTTTTCAGTGATCAATGTGATGTGGTAATACAAATACCGTCAGGTTTCGGGAAAAAAACAATCAGGGAAAATTCTGCGCAAATTTTAATTCTGGTCAATGCAATTAATGCTTCGAAAGCTCAACTTTCGTGGGCTTACATCAATGGGGTGATCAGGGATTACAACATCAACCTGATGATGCGCAAAACAGAAAAAACAATTTATGCAGCGCTTCCAAAGGTTGCGATTACCTATCGCTATTGGTACAACGAAACACTCAACTATAAATATTATATGTTACCGGGAGTCCTAGGCATTCTGGTTGCGGCAATCGGATTTATGCTGGCCGGGCTAAATATGGTTAAGGAAAAAGAAACCGGAACAATAGAGCAGATCAATGTTACGCCAGTCAGAAAAAGTCAATTCATTATAGCGAAAATGGTTCCGTTTATTATAATTGGCCTTATCGACCTCGCCATAGGTATTTCAGTTGGTATGTTAACATTTGGCATGCCTTTCAGGGGAAGCGCTTTCCTGTTGTTTCTCTGTTCATTCATTTTTATGATTGCTGCACTGGGGCTTGCACTTTTCATATCAACATTCTCCGATACTCAACAACAATATATGTTTGCAGGGTTCTTTTTCCTCATCATTTTTATGCTCATGAGCGGTATCTTCACTCCAATAGAAAGTATGCCCGGTTGGGCACAGAAAATTAACCTATTCAATCCGGTGGCCTACATTATGAGAATAAACCGCATGATTATGCTAAAGGGTTCAAATTTCCACGATATTTCTGCCGAAATCCTTAAACTTCTGCTTATAGCTCTGGGCTTTACTATATTCGCAGTGAGGAAATTTAAAAAGACAACCTAATCTAAAATTAATATATTTTTGAACCAACAATATTAAGTGAAAGTAATGACTGCTCTGATTATTTTCATCATCACCTACATCGGGATTATTTTTACACGTCTTCCGGGCATCAACATCGACCGCCCATCTGCTGCGTTTTTCGGAGCTGTAGCTATGGTGGTTTTCGGTGTGCTTAGCCTTGAAGAAGCAATGGCAGCCATCGATTACAACACCATTGTACTGCTGCTTGGGATGATGATAATTATTTCGACCCTCCAACTCGACGGATTTTTTTCATTGATTGCCGAAAAAACACTTTCCTGGTCACGCACCCCCTCACGCCTGCTGGTGATGATTACTTTTGTTACGGGCATAGCCAGCGCTTTTCTGGTAAACGATGCCGTGGTACTGCTTTTCACGCCAGTGATTATCACCATTTGCAGGGTGTCGAAGTTAAATCCTGTCCCCTACCTTATCGCCGAAATCCTCTCGTCGAATATCGGCAGCGCCATGACTATCACCGGAAACCCTCAGAACATGCTGATCGGGATGAATTCAGATATTGATTATGCTACTTTTTTCTATAAGCTGTTGCCTGTTTCAATGTTGGGAATGGCTATGATCGTTGTGGTAGTCAGATGGTTTTACCGTTCGCATTTCAGGAATGGGAATGTACTTGCAGTTCAGCCAAACACTTTTGAATACCGTTATCAATCCATGAAAATATCGGTTCCAATCTTTTTGGGCGTGGTCGTTCTCTTTTTTCTTGGAAAAATTATTGGCTTGTCCATTCCGGTTATCGCCATTTCGGGCGCTGCACTGATTCTGATTTTTGGAAAAGTCAGGCCTTCGGAGGTCATCAAAAATGTTGACTGGGTTTTGTTGCTCTTTTTCGCCACCCTTTTTATTGTTGTCGAAGGAGCTGTAAAAGCCGGAACAATGGATTTTTTCATCCATTCATCTGTTTTGTCCGACGATCTGGATAGTGTCGTAAAGCTACACGGACTTAGTTTGATTATGTCGCAGATCGTTAGTAACGTTCCCTACACGGTAATGATGCTCCCGGTACTGAAACCCCTTTCGAGCGAGTTACTCTGGTTGACCCTTGCTTCAGCATCCACGCTGGCAGGTAACGCCACCATCATAGGTGCAATGGCCAACCTGATTGTAATCGAATCGGCCGAAAGAATGAATGTTCAGATAAAATTCTGGGAATTTTTCAAAATAGGTATTATTGCAACACTGCTCAGTTTTGTTATTTCAATATCTATTTTATGGATGTGGATGTGATTTTTTAGCATCTAATCAGAACTTTCGTCAACGAAATCCGTTAAACCTTTCAAAACAATTTTTCAATTACCATAAATTGTTCCTATCGACAATAAGATTTTATGATTAGAATTCATTTCCTAATGCCAAAAAATATTATTTAATTTGTAATTATTCTAAATTAGAAAATATGGAAAATAGTGCAAATCAAAGTAAATCAGGGGGCAAATGCCCATTCACGTCTGCATCACACAGACATACTGCAGCTGGTGCTTTTTCGAATGCCGATTGGTGGCCCGAGCAATTAAATCTCAAAATCCTTCATCAGAATCCGCCAACTCTTAATCCCTATGGACAGGAGTTTAACTATGCCGAGGAGTTCAAAAGCCTCGATCTGGATGCTGTAAAAAACGACATTTTTGCTTTAATGAAAGATTCACAGGATTGGTGGCCGGCCGATTATGGCCATTATGGACCGTTATTTATCAGGATGGCCTGGCACAGTGCCGGTACCTACCGTGTTGGCGACGGACGCGGCGGTGGAGGGAGAGGTTCGCAGCGTTTTGCACCACTTAACAGTTGGCCCGACAATGCAAACCTCGACAAAGCCCGTCGATTGCTCTGGCCTATCAAGCAAAAATATGGCAAGAAAATTTCGTGGGCCGACCTGATGATCCTTGCCGGAAACTGCGCCCTCGAGTCGAGGGGTTTCAAAACCTGCGGGTTTGCCGGTGGCCGCTAATCTATATGGGAGTCCGAAATGGACATATATTGGGGACCGGAGTCAACCTGGCTTGGCGATGAAAGAT
>CAZMDP010000010.1:0-12382 GCA_964565015.1 uncultured Prolixibacteraceae bacterium
CTAATATGGGTATCAGCTCAATATATTTGACACCTAAGGTGCCATCTTCGTCTTCCTGTACCAGCCCGGGAAAAACTTCTTTAATTTCCTGAGCAATAAAGCCAATATGTTCTGCTTCGTGGTCCGTGTTTCTCAATTGTACGGGTTCGCCTGTTTCATTCAGTCTGGGCAGTATTTTATATTTAACGGGTCTAAGGTTCATTAATTTATTGGTTTGAATTTCCAGGTCAACTATATCCTTTTTAAGTTTTGCATCTGAATAGTGTATAGGGGTATAGGTGTAAAAAATATAATGTGAATACAAGTACCCCCAGAAATAACTTGAAGTACCCAAATAGGAAGAGCCCGATGAATTGTAAAGGCTTGTGCCGGAATAGAAAAGGCTTGTGCCGGAGTCGGTAACCCTTAGGTTCCCGCTTACATCCAAGCGGTATGCGGGGCTTGTGTTGTTGATCCCCACCTGCCCGCTGCTGTTGACCCTGATTTGTGCATTTGCCCCAAATGATAGGGCCGCAATGGCTATTGCAGCCAGAATTTGATTTTTTTTCATAATTTTGAACGTTTTTATGGGCGTCGGGAGTTGCAGCTCCTCTGCCTGGTTAATAGAAATTATACTTATGCGGCCTGGTTACCTTGCGGTACCCGGGTCGCTTTTTTCTTCGTGTTGCGTTAATACAGAACTTTCAGGGAAACTCTTCAGAAAAGAATAAAATAATGGTTTTAGCTTTTCAGGGGCGCTATGCCCGGTGGTTTCTTCTACAAATATATTCGCAATATAGGAAAAAGGTAACCCTGTTTTTTATGAAAAATTAAGTTTCCAATCTAATTTAAATCAATTATAAATAATGTGGGGGGGGGTAAATATTTGTATATCAATGTTTTGTAATTTTGATTTGTTTTGGAATGAAATTGACAAAAATTCAGAAAAGGATAATTGTAAAAAGTTACCTTTAATATAAAGTATCTTATTATTCAGCAGCGTGAGAAATTTTCTGTTTTTTCAGACATCAGTTAATTCTGTTTCGGGTACCGGGATAAATAACCAATATCTGCTCCGGCAAAATAGTCACCATATCTTTATCCATTACCCGAACTTCTGTTTCGCAGAGGTTTTTAATTCTCCAGCCTGCCGTATTCTGATTGAATTGAACCTGTTGAGGCGAGCCCGTAAAATTGGCCAGAACAATTTTAGTCTGGTCATCAGCAAATACAAGCCCATCCACTTTCAGGGGCTCCGAACTGACTGACCCGAATACTTTCCGGACATTTCGCAGTTCTTTAAGCAGATGATAAACCGGGAATAATTCGCCGGTTTTGGCCGGAAACTTTCCGGGGATTGGTGAGGGATAACTCCCCTGCATAATTCCCTTCCATCCGGTGGTTTCGTAATAAGTAACTAAATCTGCCCCTGCCTGAGCCAGATATTTCAGGCTTATGGCCGTCCAACCGGCAGCAAAGATTGTGTGCTGTCGGGGATCAACCTGCGGAGGTAATTCTCCCGGCATGTGTTCCGGTTCGGGGCTGGTGGCCACCACATTTAACCTTTGCTTTAAAGTTACCGGAGATACAAAAACCGGTTTCCCGGGAAATAGGTGGAAGGCCGATTCAACAACGTATTTCTGTCCTTCGAGGTTCTCAGCCAGGGAACCGTTATCGAAGGCATGGACCTGAGGGCTTACGGTGAAAGAAATAAAATCGGTATTTGTGGTTTTTGGGCGGTTCCGGTTCAGTTCAGCAAAGTATGCGTTAACCCCTGAGCCAATGATTGCTCCCTGAAATATTTGTGTTAACCGGGGAAATGCAGCATCAAATATGGCGTCGTCGGGCAGGTGGTTATGGCCAACCACCATCACATATTTTACCTTTTGAGGTAACCCTTTTTTTTGATTTTCGATTTCCGAAAGCTCATTCTGATAATCTTCTGACAGATAAAGGACAAGGAAAAGGGGAGCGTTTAACATGTCTGATTCCTTAAGGGCCCGTGCGTAATGCCCTTGCCAGTTCACATTACCAGGCCTGATTTCTACCCTCAGGTGGTCAATATTCAGTTTTTTCAAATATGCTGCTTCTTCGGGCAGCATGGGTTCGGGCCGCGATGATATGCATAGCCCAACCTCAGGGAACTTAAATATCCGATTAGGATCAATTTCAAACTTTATTGGTATGTTTTTGCCCGTTTTTACCGGATCAACCAAAAGGTTGGATTTTATTTCCAGTTTGATGGTTTGGCTGATCTTTTCACCCTTTTTGATTTCGTAAGGAAATGGCAGCGAAAGCGGACGACAGTAAGTTTTATACGACGCATCAGTCCAGTTGCGCTGGTCTTCCATTTCGAATATATCGCCTTCAAAAATGAGTTTTGCACTCAGAATTTCCGAAGGTTCCCATTCGAGGGCCGAGATTGCTTTCATGGGCTGATGGGGTGCTATCCACCATGGGAATTCTGATATTTCGGAACTTCCATCGGGATGGGTAACCATACATTTTTTTCCCCGACATTCGGTGATGGGGTGTAAAACGCAAAGTCCAGTACGGTTTGTATGGAAATCGGAAAGCGCTTCTCCATTCATGGTAACCCGAAGGGTATTTCCCGTGCCGGTTATGGTAATGTGGGCTTTAAAAGAGATGGGGGGCTGGTACCAGATGCATTCAAAATCTATGCGAAAGGTATTCTGACCTGCTTCAATCTGTTCGTTTAGAATGACCGGTTCGATGGTACCCCAGTTCTGATCGCGGACTGCGGCATATACCATGCGGACTATTTCGGTTGTACCAGCCCTGATCCATCTCAACGAGCCTCTTTCGTATGTTAATTCGATATTACCAGTCGTCAGGATCGGCATGATTTAAAAGCGCTCAAATTTAACAGTTTATCCTTTTCAAAATTCATTCAGGCAAATAACTTTCCCGTTTTTTGCCGATTCATAGGCTGCCCACACCATACGCATGGTTTCGAGGTTGTCGTCGCCGGTATTTTCGGCCTTGCCCAGGCCAAGCATGTCGTCGAGAATATTGCGGTTGATATCAACTATACTAGGGGGTTCGGGCTTTAGTCGGTCGGTTTGCCACCAATAGCTCTTCATGGGTACGCTTTCTTTCGTCGTTTCGGTTCCTGCCGTAGTGCTGATCTGGAATTCCGGATCGAGACGGACGCTGCCTTTATCGCCTTCGATGAGCATCAGGGTTTGCGGGAAGGCCTCAATCTCGAGCGGTGAACTGAAACTGATTTCCTGCGATACCACCATGCCGTTTTTCATCCTGATCAGGCTGGTGGCCACATCTTCGCCCTTAATGGTGGGGTTTACAGTTTGAATCAGCGTATAAATGCTTTCGGCTTCCCCGAAAAGGTACCTCACCACATCAAACTGATGCGAACCCTGATCGGTAAGGGCAAACTGTTCGAGTTGGGCAAGAAACGGCTGTGTTTCGAAAACGGGGAACGCTGTATTCCACCAGGTACGCGCCCTGAAAGGTTTCCCGATTACCCCCGAATCGATGATCGCTTTAACCCGCCTGATTTGCGGTTGCCAACGGTAATTTTCGTGGACATAGTACCTCACACCCGCATTTCTGCACACTTTCACCATGTTACAGGCCGATTGCCAGTTTGGCGCCATTGGTTTCTGGCATATTACATCCACTTTATATCTGGCCCCGAGTTCAACAAACCTTTCGTGCGTGTCAACATCGGTTATGATATCGATAAAATCGAGCTTTTCGTTTTTCATCAACTCTTCAGCATCATCGTAAACATGGGGTACATTGAAGCGTTTTGCCAGGTCTTCTGCTTTCGATTTCGTACGGTTGTATAGGGCAACACATTCGGCCCCTTCGAGCTCTTGCCATGCTCCAAGTTGAAACTGGCTCCAGAAGCCCGTTCCGAGGATTGCGAATCGTAGTTTTTTCATACTATTAAAATTGTTTGTTTTCTTATGTATAGTATAGCCTGTCCCGCTTTGGCGGGAGAACTCGCCCCGATCCATCGGGGCTCGTTTCATTTTTAGTTATTTTCATAAACTCTGGTTTTAAGGTCAACCCATAAGTGAATTAACAAAGGTCCATCGCCTTATTCCAGGGCTGTAAATTTAAAAAACATGAAATCATTCCGTTTTCAATTTTAAATTCAACTGAATTCATAGACTCTTCAAACATATGGTACTGAGAACTGTGAACTGAGAACTGAGAACTGAGAACTGTGAACTGAGAACTGAGAACTGAGAACTCCAGCCTTTTATGTAATATCGTTCACCTGTTCCATCACATTATCCGGTTCAAAAATTTTCTTCCAATCTTCTTTGAACAAAATACTCCGGCCACGTTCGAGCGCTTTAATTGCCGCATCGCTAAACACCGCTCCCGGGATCTCCTGGAAGATAACTGCCAGTTGAATGTTCAGGTGGCCTAACAAAAACTCACGGGCGGCATCGGCGGGTACCCCTCTTTTTATTACCTCGTCCATTCCCTCTTTTACGATTGCCAGGCAGGTGGCCGAAAGGGTTTCGACCAGAGCGGGTTCGAGAAGGGCCATCTGTTCGGTTGTAATCCTGAACGATTGGCTGACAGGCGCATACATGGTTTTGGCCAGTTCTTCGCCTTTAAGGTAATCCTTTTCGGGGCCTTGCTGAAGGGCGCAAACAATAGGCTGTTTGGCCAGCGTGCCCCCAAAAAAATCTTTCTGGGCTTCGGGGGTAGGTTCCCAGTTAAAAACCGAAGGATGCGCCGGATGCGATATAAAGTAAGATACATCGCTGCGCTGATACAACTTACCCGCCATAGCCACTGCCGGATCGAGGAAAACCACCATCGATGCTGGTTTCATCCGGGGAATGATCTCCTCCGATACTTTCCCTAATGCAACATCGGGAACAGCAAGAATCACAATATCGGCATCAGCAACTGCCTGGTTTGCGTGTGTGGTCGAAACTCCCATATTTTTAAGGTTTTCAATACCTTTTTCACTAATTTCGACATAACTCATCAAATAGGCCGAATCTTTCAGGTTTCGGGTGAGCCGGCACCCCATTTTGCCGCCGGCGCCAATTAACGAAACTTTTAAATTTTCCATTATTAATCAGTTTTTAATCTGTAACTATCTGATTTGTTTTAAATAACGATTTTTGTTTTTCAGAAACTCAAATACACGGTCGTGGTATGATGAAAAGCCTGGTAATGGGATACCATCAGGGGGAACGGCATCAGACCCATAATCGGTTTGAAACATATCGTGGTGATATACGATATACCCACCGGCTTTCCATACATTGTAGATGTGTAAAATATGGTCGTCGGGGTACACAATGGTTTTAGGGCCGCCAAAATTCGGGGTGCCCTTACGTGCCGGTTCATCATCGACAACAGGTTTACGGTATTTTGTAATCAGGTAATCAATTTCTTTGGCTGCCACCTCCCAATGCCTGTGATCGTCGCGGGTGGTGTGTGGCGAAAGAAAATCAAGTGCCTGGTTTTCTTCCTTGCTCCCTAAAATCCCTGCATACCCGGGAGAATTGGTAACCAAGCGGGCCGAATCGATTTGCCTGATTATTTTAACATAATCAATTGTGCGATAGTCATATTCATTCCATATCTGAAAAACAAGGTTCCTGAAGGGCATAAACTTCCTGGTAACCTCTTCTACGGCTCTGTTTGATGCCCCGTCAGACAACCGCAGATTTTCGTTCCAGCTTTCGCGCGAAAATAACACCAGCAATATTACCATTTCCTCTTCATCGGCATCGGAAATAATGCCATTCAAAGTAGCAACAAAATCTGTTTTTAATGAACCATCAGTGTTATAAAGGGTTTTCCCTGAACCGCCATCAACAAAACCACGTGCATTGTCCCACTGGCACCAAATGCGCAGGACATTAATACCTGTGTCTTTGAATTTTCTGAGGTATTCCCTGCGGCTTTCGCTATTTTGGTTAAAAGCAGGATTGTATATTGCGTTAAAAAAGCTTATTCCGGTATATTCAAAATGCTCCCCATTTAATTTAAATTTTGTTCCTTCAACCGTGATTACATTTTTTCCGTTGGAAAAACTATAAGCCATTATCAGTAGGGCTAAAATCAGAAAGGCGCAATTTGCATGCTTACGATTCATTATGTTTTAATTTTTATGTCACAAAGAAACTGATATCGATTTCAATGAGTTTTTTCCATAGTTTCGCTAAGGAAGCGAATGCCCTTTTCGGCCCAAAATGCTTCTTTTTCAATGGTTTTCGCAATTGAATCCTCCGGTGGTGTCCATTGTTCCAGAATGGCCGAAAAACACCGTGGTGATACTTTCCTGATCAGTTCATTTAATGGCAACATCCCCTCGCCAAGCGGGCAGCCCTCGATAATAAAACCCATTTTGTGGTAAACCCTTTTCACGGTAAATTCTTTTACATGAAGGTTTACGGTGAGTGGTGCCAGCCTTTCGATTACGGTTTCGAGCCCTTCGCCTGCGCCCATCGAATTTACCGTGTCGAGGCATACCCCCACATTCGGGCTTCCGGCTTTTTCAATAATTTCGACGAATTGACCGGACAGAAGTCTGTCGTGGTTTTCAATTGCCAGGATTATTCCGGTACTTTCAAGCAGGGGTAAAGCCTCGCCAATTACAGCATGGATATCTTCTATCGGAGGCTCATATCCCGGAGCATCGATTACGAACCTGAGGATGCCCGAATTTAACCGCTGTGCAATACCGATGTATTTTTCAAGGTTTTCGCTGGTAAGTCCCCTGCTGCCGGTTTCAATGACAATGTTGTTCCTTTCGGCATATTTGCGCAACGCATCTAATTCATCAGGCGAAAATCTGTCGAGGGGCAGGTTATCGGCAATCTGGACAACAGGAACATTAAGCTTGACTGCCGTGTCGATAAGCCAATAGGCCGAAAGGCATACTTCGGGCAGGTTCCCGGGTACACCCACCGCCCAGGTATAGGTATATGAACTTATCCCTGGTTTCATTTTTTCCGGCTTCCGGGTTCGGGATACTTTTTCGAGGCATCATCGAGTACCAGTACCCAATCGATGAATTCCCCTATGTCGGGTGGCAAAAATTCCCGGATGCCCGAATTTTCGAATATCCCGATTTTCGATGCCTTTCCGTTGCGCGGGTTATACCACCATGCCACCACCTGTTTACCAGAAATGGCTTCCATCCTTACCTTAAAAGGCCGCCCAACCGGGGCATACACCATGGCATATGTGCCATCGGTATCGCGTGTGGCCACAAATTTATAAATGCCTTCGCCCGGAACCGACGATGGATATTCATGGTCAACAATTATCGAATTATCGGGGATACGGGTCAGAAATGGCCTCGATTCGATAAGCCATCGCCCAAATTGCATTTGCGCAGCCCCGGGCTGATTTATGGCATCGTACCAGGGCATCAGGGGGCGGTTAACTGGGTTGCGCCCGGGTTGCCACATTTGCCAAACCGAATGGTGCCCATACGTATGCCCGAATGCCCCGCTGAAAAGGTTCCAGTAAAGTGGCCGGCGTACATCGGCCGAAATGGAGTGCCCAAGGTTATCGGGCCTGAACTCGATGGGGTGGTCTTCATAAAGGGGTTCCCCATCCATAACCGGCTTTATGGGTGTGAGTCCGTAATCTCTCGAGGTATTTTCGTAAATCCCTGTGAAACGCGGGTTATGACCGTTTTGTCGCATATTGAAATCGAGCCACTCTTCGTCGTGGAAATATTGTGCCGACCCCTGCCCACCCTGCGGGTGAAAAGTGATGAGGTGTGCTCCGCCATCGCCACTGCGTAAACCCCTTGCCATAGCAATATTTATTTCGCGGTGCACTTCTTCTTCGATGGGCCTGTCGCCGCCGATAATCCAGATAATATTTTTAAATTCCTTATACCTTTCCCCTAAAAACCTTCCGTAAACTTCGGCATTTTCGGGCGTGAATATTACCGGCCCCACTCCCCATTTCAGGTTCCATTTATCGCCCCAGGTAGGCAGCAGGCCAATAAACAAGCCTTTTTCCTCAGCCCTGCGGATGACCCAGTCGATATGCGCAAAATAGGCCTCATTTGGTTGCATGGGATCGTTATCGACCAATGGCCTTTCACCTTCGGCATTGGGCGTGTTCAGTCCGTCGAGTTCGGCAAGCGCTACCGCCTGAATTACGGTAAAACCCCTTTCGCGCCGGTTTTCAAGGTATTTTTCGGTTTCGTCCTTGTTCAACCTGTGGAATAATTCCCAGGCTGTGTCGCCCAGGTAAAAAAATGGGGTTCCGTCTTCGAAAACCAGGAACCTTTGGTTGTCCGAAACTTTCAGTTTACCTTTACTGAAATCGATTTTTGTAAAGGTCTGTTCTGGCTGGCTACAGCTCAGCAATACGATGATAAAAAGTGATAATAAACGATTGAAATTCTTCATAATTGTCAATAATTAAGCGTTTGATGCTGTAATGAGCACCAACCCGATGATATAAGCGATAAACATTACAGAAAGCAGCATGTTGGTATTTTTTCCGGCGCCCTTAAATTCTTTCCACACCAGAACGCCCCACAGAATAGCCACCACAGGGGCCGCATTGCTGAGCGCATAAGCTATTGCCGGATTGGCTGCACCCACCGCCATGTAGCTGAAAATCATTCCCAACATCCAGATAGCTCCACCTAATACTCCAGTCAAATGGGTTTTTACATTGCCCGAAAAGTATTCCGATATTTTTACCGGCGCCCCTTCGACCGGGTTTCGCATAAAGAATGGATTGATAAAGAAGGTACTCACAAATACACCCACTGCAAAGAAAAACACTCCGGAATAAGGCGTAAGGGTACCTTTTCCGCCCGAAACAAATGCCGGATCGAGCGAGTTGACCACAACCGGGTAAAAGAAAGCAATAAATAACCCGGCAACAACCGAAAGTACAATCCCTTTTACCGATGGTTTTTTCTTTTCTTTTGCCAGGTTACTGTACGATTTCCCGCTGAGGAAAATAGCGGCGATAATGATCATCACGCCAGTCCAAAGCAGAAATGGTTTTGCACTTGGGGTTCCGCCCTTCAACAGTACATTCACATAGTTTAAAATAATCCCTAGTATCCAGGCAATGCCTCCACCGAGCGGAAAAGCAACCGACATGCCGGCAACGGCAATGGCAGCAACAAGTAAAAGGTTTCCCGCATTCCAGAGCAATCCGCCAAGCATGGCGTAAATAATCGATGCAGTTCCTGCCTGCCGCAGGTCATCGGTAAAACTACGCCCTGTATCGCCCATGCTGCCAAGTGTTAGTGCCGCAAGCAGCGACATCAATACAATCCCGATAATCAGGTCCCAGTAAAACAGTTCAAACCGCCAGTTTTTCTGTACCATTTTTTGTGTATTCGACCATGAGCCCCAGCAAATCATGGCCAGGACACAAAATAGAATGGCCAGCCAGTAATTGTTTACAACGATCATATTTTTATGGTTTTTGATTGATTAATACGGGTTTAAAATTAGTTTAAACCATATTTGGAAACTTTCTCATTGTATATGTTTTTAGATAGGTTTTATCGCGGCCGATCGTCTGGTTTGGCTGCGGTAAAAGAATTAACCATATTCAGCTTTGTCTGCTTTACGGTTAGACAGAATTATAATGGTTACATTTCATTACGTTAAAATTGAAAACAAATTTGCAGGTACTTGTCATTCCGGTGCAAAGCGAGCCTGTCTCGCCAAAGGCAAGAGAATCCCATTTAATATAACCGGATAGTAGTGATAGTTTATACAAACCTCTTTTTAGTTTTTCATTTTCAATTTTGTATCTTTGGCATATCGTAAAAAAAATAATTATGAAGGCAGTTAATATTACAGCATATACCGATGATGTTTCACATATAGAAGCAATAAAAGCTGTTTTCAAAGCATTAAAAGTTAAGTACATAATTTCTACAGAGAAGGAAATAGAAAGTCCTTATGACCGTGATTTTGTGGCCATGATAAAACAAGGCGAGGAAGATTTAAAAAACGGAAAAGGCATTAAAATGACCTTAGATGAACTGGAAGGACTATGCAAATAATATTCACGCCCAAAGCGAAGGAACATCTTGACTTTTGGGTTAAATCAGGTAATAGAGCTATTCTGAAAAAAATATCACAACTTACTGAATCTATTCTTGAAAATCCATACGAGGGATTAGGTAAGCCAGAAGCTTTAAAACACGAACTGTCAGGTTATTGGTCACACCGGATTAACCAGCAACATCGTTATGTTTATATGATAATTGAAAATAGTCTGATAGTTGCCTCACTTAAAGGAAATTACTGAGTGAGTGTAACAAACAAGGGTGTATCAACGGAAAAATCAAATGAGATTGAAGTTTAATTTTAAACCTGATTTTCGCTCGGAAATTCCTGTTTATGAACAGATTAAGAACTATATTGTCGAAAGGGTCTCTAATGGCGAAATGAAAGGGGGCACGCCACTGCCGTCGATCAATAAGCTGAGACAAACCCACAACATAGCAGCCGGTACGGTTTACAGGGCTTATGAAGAATTGCGCCTTCAGGGAATTTTGGTTTCGCACCAGGGGAAGGGTTATTATATAGCTGAGAATGAATTGATGCTGAAACCAAAAGTATTTTTGCTGTTCGACAGGATGAATGCTTACAAGGAAATCCTTTATGAATCGTTCCTCGAAGGTTTGGAACATCAGGCCGATGTAAGCGTATTTTTTCACCATTACGATTTTCACCGGTTCGAGCAGCTTATACGCGACAACAAGGGCCGATATACCCATTTTGTGGTTATGCCGCACCTGCACGAAAACCCAACGAAAGTATTAAAGCTTCTCCCTCCCGAAAGGCTGATCCTGATTGATGCCAATGTTGAGGGCATTCTGAATGTTTCTGGCGTTTATCAGGATTTTGAGACCGATATTTATGCGGGTTTGAAATCGGGAGTCGATTGGATTTCCCGTTACAAAAAGATTTGGTTAAGCCTCTCATCAAGCCGTTTTCAGTTTGTGCCCGAAGGTTGTATAGCGGGGTTTAAACGTTTCTGTACCGATTCAGGTTTGGATGGCAGCGTTGTGCCGAACCTGGCGGAAGAGAGCCTGAAGCAAAACGAACTATACATTGTATTCAGCGATGCCGAACTGATTATGGCTTTGAAGTATATGCGGCAGGCCCAACTGAAACCCGGCAAAGACATAGGCATAATTTCGTACGACGATACCCCCATGAAGGAAATCCTCGAAGGGGGAATAGCCGCTTTGAGTACTGATTTCAGGCAGATGGGACTGACCGCTGCCGGCATGGTATTGGGCACGCAGGAAGGTTTGGTGCACAACCCTTTCAGCCTTATTGTAAGGGCTTCGATGATGCGTAAATAATCGTGGAAACCTTATTCTCTTTTTTACTTTCCGATATTGATTTCTTTTAAAATTTTCCAGTGCTCTTCTTTTATATCGTTGTACGAAAAAAGCGATACCCCTGATGCGCCCGATTCCATGGAAATACGGAAGGCTTCGGGTAGTTCTTCGGGTTTTATGGCGGGAATAAACAGGCCTGAATAAACCGGCTTTTTGATTTTCAGGTCGTTGATTTTTTCCTGCAACTGATCTCCGACCCACGAAAGGCCTTCGTTGTAAAAATTATGATAGAGCATGGGCAGATTGGCGTCGAGGTTCCAGTTTCGCCACTCCTGGCGTACACTTTCCCAGTTGGGAAAAACGGCTGCAGTAATAGGTTTACCTGCTTTTCGTGCTTCGGGAACCAAAACCTCATTGACGGTATAGGTAATGGTGTCGTATCGGAATTGTCTCCATTCACTGTGAAATGCAGGGTCGGCAATATCGGTCAGCGGGTCGAGGCCGGTTTTTTCTTTGAAATTGCGGCGGCAATTGTAGCAATAACAGTAGTCATATTCGGGGTATTCTTTGTCCTGAACAATATTATATTTCGGTTGCAGGGCTTCGGCCAGAATCACATCAGGCAGGCGCACATAGTCGAGGTGAACACCCGCAAGACCTTCAAAAGCTGCAAGTTCGGCAACATTCTGCCGCACAAATTCACGTACCTCGGGGTTCGATGAACACATAAATTTATAGTAGGGAACGTATGCCGGCTGAGTATTGGCAGGTTGTCCGGCACGGTTTACGGCATACCAATCCGGATGGTTCTCCACAATATCAGGGATATTATTTGGCATGGTCCACATCCAGGCATGTACTTCAACATCAGTAGCTTTACCCGCTTCAATAAGTTTTTCGAGCAGTGGCTCGCGCATAGGCAGCCTCGAAGAGGTGAACCATGCATTGTGGCTGTTATAAACCTCCATCAAAACGGCATCGAAACCATGATCTTTGGCTTTTGCCAGTTTTTCTTTCCAGAAAGCGACAGATTGATCAGCCTGCGGCCGCATCCATATCCAGTGTTTTGGTTTGGTG
>CAZMDP010000011.1:0-11446 GCA_964565015.1 uncultured Prolixibacteraceae bacterium
GTCGAGCATATCGCTGAAAATAACCACCAGCGACCGTTTATGAATATTTTCGGCAATCTGGTGAAGCACCGCTGTTGTATTGGTATTTTTCCTGAGTTGATAGCTTTCTGGTTGCAGAAGCTCCGAAAGTTTGCCCATCATCAGCTCGGCGTGAACTGCAGAAAGACGTGGTTGTGAATGAAATTCAATCCCATCCGAAAAGAGTGTAAGGCCAACCGCATCGCGCTGTTTGCGGAGAAGGTAAATGAGTGCGGCCGATGTATAAACCGAAAAGGCAAGTTTGTTGAACAACCTCTTCGAACCTTTTGAATAGGGAAATAACATCGACGACGATGTATCGATTACCAACTGGCACCTCAAATTGGTTTCTTCTTCGTATTGTTTTACATAAAGCCTGTCGGTGCGGGCGAATAGTTTCCAATCGATTGATTTTGTTGATTCGCCCTGATTATAGAGCCGGTGTTCGGCAAATTCGACCGAAAAACCATGAAACGGACTTCGGTGTAATCCGGTTATAAAACCTTCGACAACTTCGCGGGCAATAAAATCGAGGTTATCGAATTCCTGAAACTGTTGTATATCGAATAGATTTTTCACAAAAAACACACAGTTAAAACCTCAAAAATAGCACTTTTTGAGAGGTTTCAAACCGTGTGTTCCGCTAATTCCGGTGAAATAATCGGTAGGTGCCTATAATAGGGCGTTTAGTTTATTTACCAGGACTTGCTTCGGACATGCACCTACCTGCTTATCGGCTACCTGTCCGTTTTTTACAAACAAAACCGTAGGGATGTTGCGAATTCCAAATTGAGCGGCAACCCCGGGATTGGAGTCCACATCAACTTTTCCAACCAGGGCTTTCCCTTCAAACTCTTTAGCCATCTCTTCAACAAACGGTGCAATCATTCTGCAGGGCCCGCACCATACTGCCCAGAAGTCGATCATTACGGGTTTTTCCGATTTCATTACCAACTCTTCAAAATTCCCGTCGGTTATTTCCATTGCCATATCTATGCGTATTAATTATTTTTAATAATAATTCCTGTCAAAAGTAATCAATTGATTCGAAATACGATTTCGGGATGCTGATCGAAAAATTCGAGCAATTCATTGTCCATCGAAATTTTTACATTCCGTGAAAACAACTGAATACTCCGATTGGTTTCGGGATCGTAAACATTAAATTTGAGAAGGGCATTGCCTTTATGTTCCCGGGTTAGGGTTTCCAGCCTGTGGATAATCGATTTGTTGATGAACCATAGCGGAATAGTCAACGTGACCGATTTTACAAGGTTTTGCCTTACTTCGGAAAGGAGTTCCATGTGCGTTACCCTAAACTCGAGCGATTCTGAATTGTATCGTTTTTGAACCCTTCCCCGCACCAATACAAACAAACCGGGCTTGCAATATTTTCCAAATTCAACGTAGTCTTGTTTGAAAAAAAACAATTGGACAGAGTCGGTATAATCGGCCAGTGTGAGTTTACTGAAAGGTGCCCCGTTTTTGGAAATGGCTTCCGACGCTTCGGTCACCATTCCGGCAAAAGTGAGCTCCTTGTCTTTTAGTTTTTCTATATTCTCATTCAGGTCTTTCAGTCCGATTCCTTTGGTACAGAAATTTTCTATTTCGAGGCGGTAATCATCGAGCGGGTGAGCGGTCAGATACACCCCTATCAGGCTTTTTTCCTTTTCGAGAAGGATAAGTTTCGGCCATTCTTCAACCGGTGGGAGGTCTGGCTTTTTAACCACCTGATGGGTGCCCATATCGCCAAACAAGGTTTGCTGCATAGAGTTCGACTCCGACTGAATTTTGCCACCGTAACGGATCAGTTTTTCGGTGAAAGTAGTAGGGTCGTTTTCGTTATCGCCGGCAAAAAACTGTCGTCGGTTAACATTTCCAAAACTATCGAAAGCTCCGGCCAACGCCATAGCCTCAATATTTTTTTTGTTCACGGTTTGCAGGTTTACCCTTTCAACCAGATCGAAAATATCTTTAAACTCACCGCCTTTCTTCCGTTGGTTAATAATTTCCTGAACGGCTCCTTCGCCTACGCCCTTTACTGCAGCCAGGCCAAAACGGATGTCGCCTTTCTTGTTAACCATAAATTTGATGAAACTTTCATTGATATCGGGTCCCAATACGTTAAGTTTCATCCGTTTGCACTCCTGCATAAATTTGGTGATTTCGGTTATATGGTTGAGGTTACGGCTTAAGTTGGCGGCCATAAATTCGGCCGGATAATGTGCTTTCAAATAACCTGTCTGGTAAGCAATATAGGCATAGCATACCGAATGGGATTTGTTAAATGCATAAGAGGCAAAAGCTTCCCAGTCTTTCCATATCTTTTCTATTACTTCGTCTGGCCGTTTTTTTACCTGTTCGCATTCGCTTATAAACCTTTCGTTTGCTTTGCAACCCGACACAAATTTCTCTTTGAGCTGTTTCATGAGCGATTCGATTTTTTTACCCATTGCCTTTCGGAGCGTATCCGAATCGCCCCGGGTAAAATTGGCCAGCAATCGCGATAAAAGCATTACCTGTTCCTGAAAAACAGTGATACCATAGGTTTCGCTCAGGTATTTTTCCATCATAGGAAGGTCGTATTCCACTTTTTTGCGACCGTGTTTTCTTGCAATATAGTCGGGGATGTAGTCCATAGGGCCCGGACGGTAGAGTGCGTTCATGGCTACCAGGTCTTCAAACCGGTTGGGCTTCAGGTCGCGGAGGTGTTTCTTCATTCCGTCAGATTCGAACTGAAATATGGCCGTAGTTTCGCCTCTGCTGAAAAGTTCGTAGGTTTTTTCATCATCAAAAGGAATAGCATCTATATCAATTTCGATCCCCTTCGAAAGTTTAATGTTTTCGAGGGTCTCCTTGATGATGGACAAGGTCTTCAATCCAAGAAAATCCATTTTCAGAAGACCGATGCTTTCAACAAACCTACCGTCGTACTGAGTGGTTGGCAGGTTATCGTCTTTTGTGGGCATTAACGGGATATGGTTGGTAAGCGGGTCTCGGCTGATTATAATCCCGCAGGCATGAACACCGGTTTGGCGGACCGAACCTTCTAGTACCTCGGCAAAATTCAGGGTTTTAACAATAAGCGGATTGGGCGATTCCCGTTCCCTTTTGAGTTCCAGGCTTTCCTGGAATGCCTTTTTAAAGGTCATTTTTGGCGCTTCGGGTACCAATTTGGCCAGCCTGTCGGCTTCGGGAAGAGGAAGCTTAAGCACCCGTGCCACATCGCGGATGGCCAGTTTTGCGGCCATGGTCCCGAACGTACAAATATGGGCAACCTTATCGCGGCCATATTTATTGACCACCCATTCGAGTACAAGTTGTCGCCCGTCATCGTCAAAATCGATATCCACATCAGGCAGCGAAATCCTGTCGGGGTTGAGGAACCTTTCAAAGAGCAGGTCGTATTTAATGGGGTCGATATTGGTTATACCGGTACAATACGATACTGCCGCACCGGCAGCCGATCCGCGTCCGGGCCCCACAAGTACGCCCATGTTGCGGGCGGCGTTGATAAAGTCCTGCGTAATTAAAAAATATCCCGGAAATCCCATCGATTTGATTACATCGAGTTCAAAATCGAGGCGTGCGGCAACATGCTCAGGTACAGGGTCGCCATATTTGACCCGGGCACCTTTATAAGCCAGAAACCGTAAATAATCGGCTTCAAATTTTATCCTCGAAACCTTTTCAAATCCGCCTAACCTGATGTATTCCTTTTCGCCAAATTCGGCAACCAGTTGCTCTTCTGTCAGGTTTTTCCGATATTCCGATTCAGTACCAAATTCTTCAGGAATTGGAAATACAGGCATAATCGGGTCATTATCAAGCTTGTAGTCCTCTATTTTGGCCACAACTTCAGATGTATTTTCAAGTGCTTCGGGAATGTCGGCAAACAGGGCATTCATTTCGGCAGTTGTCTTGAACCACTCCTGTTTTGTATAGCGCATACGGTTCGGGTCGTCGAGGTCTTTGCCTGTGTTTAAGCAGATCAAAAGATCGTGTGCATCGGCATCATCGGCGTTGATAAAATGAACATCGTTGGTAGCCAGAAGTTTTACGTTGTATTTTCGCGAAAACTTAATCAAATGCTCATTAACGACTACCTGTTTATTGTACACTTCATCGCGTAACTGCGGCAACTCCGATGGATGGCGCATCAATTCAAGGTAAAAATCGTCGCCAAACAGATTTTTGTACCATATTATAGCCTCTTCGGCCTGTTCTGTTTTTCCTTCGTAAATGTAGGTAGGTATTTCGCCACCAAGACAGGCTGTTGACACCACAAGTCCTTCAGAATATTTTTCGAGTAGTTGTTTATCGATGCGCGGTTTATAATAAAAACCCTCCATATTGGCAATCGATATCAGCTTAACCAGGTTGCGGTAGCCGGTAATGTTTTTAGCCAGTAATATCAGGTGGTCGCCCGAACGGTCCTCTTTTCCGGTTTTATCTTCGATAGAGCGGGTAGCCACGTAAGTTTCACATCCTAAAATTGGTTTTATTCCCGCTTTTTTGCATACACTATGAAACTCTTTAATGCCAAGCATGGTTCCATGGTCGGTAAGGGCTAAGGCGGTCATTCCGTCCGATTTGGCTTTCTGAACCAGCCCCTCGATGCTGGCAGCTCCGTCGAGAATGGAATATTGCGAGTGGACGTGCAAATGTGTAAATGGTATCATTATGTATTTCCGGAAAAATTAATGTTTCCCAAAAGTAAGCCTATTTTAAAAAAATTTGGTTCGTTAAGGGCAAAGGTTATCAACAATCGAAAAGATATTGAGTACAAAAAAAATCCCGGACTTTTAATCCGGGACTCTTTTGTTTGCTATCTCAGCTTTATTTCTGCAGAAATCTTATCTCTGATTTCCTTAAACTCTTCATTGGTAAATTTTAATTTTTTCGAAAAGTTTAATAAATCGGCTTCACTTTGCATGGGCACCAGGTGGATATGGGCATGGGGGACCTCAAGGCCTAAAACCATAGTTCCGACCTTTTTACAGGGAATTGCTTTTTTAAGGCCAATGGCTACTTTCCGGGCAAACTCATGAAGTCCGGCATAAGTTTCCTGATCGAGGTCGAATAGATAGTCAACCTCTTTTTTAGGTATTACAAGGGTATGCCCTTTTGCAACCGGGAAAATATCGAGAAAAGCCAGAAAGTTATCGGTTTCGGCAACTTTCCATGCTGGTATTTCTCCATTGATGATTTTTGTGAAAATAGTTGCCATATTTTTTCAGATTAAATTGAAATATCAATAATCTCAAATGGAATAACCCCTGAAGGTACCTTTATGTCAACAACATCGCCAACTTTTTTGCCCATAAGGCCTTTGGCAATAGGCGTGCTCACCGAAATTTTCATTTCTTTCAGGTTGGCCTCTGAATCGGGCACAATGGTATAAACCATGGTCGAATTATTCTTCTTGTTCTTAATGGTAACCTTATTAAGGATCTGAACCTGGTTGGTATCGATCTTCGACTCGTCAATAATACGGGCATTGGCAATTTTCGACTGCAGGTGGGCAATTTTAGCCTCCAGCAGTCCCTGTGCATCTTTGGCTGCATCGTATTCGGCGTTTTCCGAAATGTCGCCCTTTTCAATAGCCTCGCCAATCTGCTTCGAAATTTTCGGGCGCTCAACATTTACAAGGAACTCAAGTTCCTCGCGCAATTTGCGTAACCCCTCTTCAGTGAGATAGGTAATTTTAGTCATACCTTTTCCTCCAATGTTTTTTTTGATATACTACATAAAAAATAGAAAGAATCCCGGTTCTCAGGACTCTTCCTGTGTGCAAAATTAGTTAATTTCCCGAATAAAAAAATATTCCCTTAAAAATTTATATCCTGATTTTCAGCAGTTAAAAATACTTTGGTTTTATAATTTCGGAATAAATAATAGCTTTCCGGAGCGAGAAATCTTCAAGAACCGATTCTTTGCTGATAGCTTCTGTTGTATTGTCCTGACCGATTGGACTTACTGTACTTCGCATCAAAATATCTTCATTCCGGCCGCCTTCTTCGTGAAAAGCCTGGCTTACCTGGCTTTTTGACTTTTTTGTTGAAAACGGGCGGCTTTTTGGTGGTTCGGGCATTGTTTTCCGGGCCACGGGTTCCTTGCGGACGGGTTGTGGTGCAGGTGGTACCGGCTGCGGCGCTGGTTTGTGTCCTTGTAATATCTCTTCCCAGAAATCGGGCTCACCCTCATTACCGGTTGGGGCCTGTTGTTGCTTTTTCTTTTTCGATTGATTTATTGCAGCAACCACCGTAAGTACCAATGTCAATATAATTACAATAACGTCATCCATTTCTTATAGGTATTTTTTTATTTCTGATTAGTAAATAAAACCATTAACTTTGTAGTTAATGGTCTAAAAGTACAAAAAAAAATTGAAGTTGATGCAAAAGGCTTTCAGGATTTTGGTGGTATGGATAATCGGAACTGTTTTCCTTTTTGCCTGCGATAAGGAAAAATTCAGGGTAATCCCTTATGTTCCGGTTTACCTGACCATTAACCTGAACATTGTCAATGATCTGATGGTCCCCGGCAATTCGGTTTTTATCGGTGGGCAGGGATACGGTGGTATTGTGGTATATTGTTTTGAGCCGGGAAACATCTATTATGCTTACGATGGCGCCTGCACACACGAAATCAGTACTACCTGCAGGGTAAAAAACGAAGGCGTATTGGCTACCTGTAATTGCTGTGGTTCGCAGTTTTTCCTGATGGGCGAAGCCTACCCTTCGAAAGGGCCAGCTACCTTTCCTTTACAGCAGTATCAAACTTCGGTTATGGGGAATATATTACGGGTGTTTAATTAATACCTGTAATGCTCCGGTTTATAAGGTCCATCCTGTGGAACTCCAATATAATCAGCTTGTTCTTTGGTCAGGGTGGTTAGTTTTACCCCAATCTGCTCCAGATGAAGCCTCGCCACTTCTTCGTCGAGTTTTTTCGGAAGCCGATACACATCTATCTCATAATTGTTTTTCCAAAGATCTATTTGCGCCAGAGTCTGGTTGGTAAACGAATTGCTCATTACAAACGAAGGATGGCCGGTGGCGCAACCAAGGTTGACAAGTCTACCTTCGGCCAGCAGAAATATCGAATGTCCATCGGCAAAGGTGTATTTATCGACCTGTGGTTTAATATTTAATTTTGTAACGCCTTTCCACTTTTCGAGGCGTGCCACCTGGATTTCATTGTCGAAATGGCCAATATTGCAAACAATCGCCTGGTCTTTCATCCGTTCCATGTGTTCAACCGTAATGATATCGCGGTTGCCGGTAGCCGTAACAAAAATGTTCCCTTCATCGAGGGCATCTTCCATGGTTTTCACTTCGAAACCTTCCATGGCAGCCTGAAGCGCACAGATGGGATCAATTTCGGTAACAATGACCCTGGCGCCGTACCCCCGCATGGAATGTGCACAACCTTTGCCTACGTCGCCGTATCCGGCTATCACTACAACCTTTCCGGCAATCATCACATCGGTAGCACGTTTAATGCCGTCGGCAAGCGATTCGCGGCAGCCAGACAGGTTGTCGAATTTCGATTTGGTAACCGAGTCGTTAACATTAATGGCCGGGAAAAGTAATTTTCCCTGTTCGTGCATCTGATAAAGCCGGTGAACCCCTGTAGTTGTTTCCTCAGACACCCCTTTGATTTGCGGAACAATTGTATGCCAGCGCACCGGGTTTTCGGCAAGGATTTTTTTGAGCAACAGGTTGAGCTGTATTTCGTCCTCTCCTTCGGCCGGAATATCAAGTACCGATGCATCTTCTTCGGCAGCATACCCCCGATGGATCATCAACGTTGCGTCTCCGCCGTCGTCAACTATCAGGGTAGGGCCCTGGCCACCTCCAAAATCGAGGGCTCGTTCGGTACACCACCAATACTCTTCAAGGGTTTCGCCTTTCCATGCGAATACAGGGATACCGGCGGCGGCAATTGCAGCGGCGGCATGGTCCTGAGTCGAGAAAATATTGCAGCTTGCCCAGCGTACTTGGGCTCCCAATGTTGTGAGTGTTTCGATCAACACAGCTGTCTGCACGGTCATGTGTAAACTGCCGGTTATCCGGGCTCCTCTTAGTGGTTTTGTATTTCCATAACGCTTCCGTAATGCCATAAGCCCTGGCATTTCCTTTTCTGCAATTTCGATTTCTTTACGGCCGAATCCGGCTAGTGAAATATCGGCAACTTTATATTCAACTTTAGTTTCTGTTATAACTGTCATGCTTAAAAATTTTCGCGCAAAAATACCAAATAAAACTAATTCCCCATATCCGAAAGGAATTTGATCCGCATCAGCCTGATATGGTCGGCCGTATAATCCTCTTCGCCAAGCTCTGCAACCGCTGCCTCAAGTGAATCGTTTTCAGCCTCGCGGAAATAATCGAATATTTCTTCCTGAAATTCTTCATCCAGAACCTCATCGATATAATAATCAATATTGATCCGGGTACCCGAATTTACAATGGCCTCGATCTCAGAAAGCAGATCGCTGAATTCGATACCTTTTGATTCGGCAATATCGTCGAGCGATATTTTACGGTCGATACTTTGGATTATGGAGACTTTTAGTTTTGATTTATTTGCTACAGACCGTACAATAAGGTCCTGTGGTCGTTCTATCTCGTTTTCCTCAACATATTTCTTGATAAGCGCCACAAACTCTTTTCCGTAGCGTTGTGCTTTTCCCTGTCCGACACCCTGAATTTTCTGTAATTCGTCGAGGTCGATGGGGTATTGAATCGACATATCGGCCAATGATGGGTCCTGGAAAATCACATACGGCGGAAGGTTTAATTTTTTTGCAATCGATTTCCTCAGGTCTTTCAACATATTGAACAGTTCGGGATCGCCACCCGATCCACCGCCCGGAGCACCCGAAACCGATTCGTCATCCTCTTCTTCGTATTTGTGGTTTTTGACCAATTGGAATGGTTGCGGGTTTTTAAGGAAGGCATGGCCTTCGGGTGTTACTTTCAGGATTCCGTAATTTTCGATTTCCTTACTGATGAGCCCGGCTACCATTGATTGCCTGAAAACGGCATTCCAGAAATGTTCATCATGATCGTCGCCGCTGCCAAACGATTCGAGTGTGTCGTGCCGGAACGATTTCACTGCTGCAGTGGCCTTACCGGTGAGAATATCGGCTATATGGTCGGCCTTGTATTTTTCTTTTACTTCGAGGATGGTCTCCAGCATACGGCAGATTTCGTCAGATGCTTCAACATATTCTTTCGGGTTCAGGCAGTTGTCGCAATTGTTGCAATTGTCCGATTCATATTTTTCACCAAAATAATGCAGCAGTATTATCCGTCGGCAAATGGCAGTTTCGGCATACGAAACCGTATCGAGCAGAAGCTGCCGCCCGATTTCCTGTTCGGCTACCGGTTTGCCGTGCATGAATTTTTCGAGTTTTTGAATATCCTTATAACTGTAAAAGGTAATGCACTTGCCTTCTCCTCCGTCGCGTCCCGCCCTTCCGGTTTCCTGATAGTAACCTTCGAGGCTTTTAGGTATGTCGTAATGGATTACATACCTTACATCGGGTTTATCGATGCCCATGCCAAAAGCAATGGTGGCCACCATAACGTCAACCTCTTCCATCAGGAATTTATCCTGGTTGGTCGAGCGGGTCTGTGCGTCCATCCCGGCATGATAGGGCAGAACTTTTATACCGTTTATCTTCAGCGTTTCTGATAATTCCTCAACTTTTTTTCGGCTCAGGCAATAAATAATACCCGATTTTCCGGGATTTTCCTTAATAAACCTGATAATCTGGTTTTCGGGCTTAAGTTTTGGCCGTACTTCATAATAAAGGTTTGCCCGGTTAAATGATGCTTTAAAAACTTTCGCATCGAGAATTCCAAGGTTTTTTTGAATATCGTGCTGCACTTTGGCTGTTGCAGTGGCAGTAAGCGCAATAACAGGAGCTTCGCCGATTTCCTGAATGATAGGCCTGATGCGGCGGTATTCGGGCCTGAAATCGTGCCCCCATTCCGAAATACAGTGTGCCTCATCAATAGCGTAAAATGAAATTTTTATGTTTTTTAAAAACTCGATGTTTTCTTCTTTGGTTAACGATTCGGGTGCCACATACAAGAGTTTGGTTTTTCCTGATATGACATCTTCTTTTACTTCCTGTATGGCAGCCTTCGATAGCGATGAATTAAGAAAATGAGCAACCGTATCTTCGGTTGAGATTCCGCGCATTGAGTCAACCTGGTTTTTCATAAGGGCAATCAGGGGCGAGATTACAATTGCAGTACCTTCCATTATAAGGGCCGGAAGCTGATAAATCAATGATTTGCCACCGCCTGTAGGCATAAGGACGAAAGTGTTGTTCCCCTCCAATACGCTCCTGATGGCTGCCTCTTGTTCGCCTTTAAAACGGTCGAACCCGAAATATTTTTGTAAATGGTCTGTTAAAGATATTTTTTCCGACATTTCAATAATTATCAAATAAGGCTAAAATGGTTTAAAACTTTGTACCTAAAATTAAGCAAAGTTCATAAATGCACAAAAAAACTGTAATATTTTTCCTGCATATTAAGAACTTTTTGGTATTTAATTGGAATATTCAAATGAACAGTCATTGTATGTGTCTGAAATTCAGCACGATGAATTAAATGTGAAATTAATTTAACCTTTCACATTTTAATCGAATAGTAATTTTAAAAAAGGGCTATTTGCCGGAAGTGGTTATATTTGTTGCAAATTTTGGATTAGAACGGAAGATTAAATTAAGAGGCAAAATTATTTATTGACATGGCTGAAAGCAGTGAAAAGGATAAAAAAAAGCAGGGTGAAATGTCGTTTCTTGAACATCTTGAAGAATTACGGTGGCATATCATCCGTTCGGTTCTGGCCATAATGGTCATGGCTGTGCTTGCATTTATTTTCAAAGATTTTATTTTTAACACTATAATTTTTAAACCAAAAACTCCTGGTTTCTGGACTAACCGCATGTTTGCCCAATTTGGCGATTTCATTGGTTCGGAGGCTATTAAAATCAATCAGAACGACCTTCAGCTGATAAGCATAAAAATGGCCGGGCAGTTTCTTACCCATATCTGGACCGCTTTGGTTGCCGGGTTTATTGTAGCTTCGCCCATCGTTTTTTTCGAATTCTGGCGTTTTATTAAACCGGCATTGTACGAAAACGAAAAAAAACATGCCTCGGGAGCTGTATTCTTCACTTCGATACTTTTTACAATGGGGGTACTTTTCGGTTATTACCTGATTGTTCCGCTTTCGATACATTTTTTAGGGAATTACAGCATTAGCAACGAGGTAACCAACCAAATCAACATAAATTCCTATATCAGCACCGTAGTTAGCATTTCACTGGCTTCGGGCGTTGTTTTTCTTTTGCCTCAAGGCATCGTTTTATGGCCTGGTTTTCCAACGAAAGGCTAAA
>CAZMDP010000012.1:0-11101 GCA_964565015.1 uncultured Prolixibacteraceae bacterium
ATTCAGGGGCCCGAATCCTCGAAATTACCAGGGATTATACCGTAATCGAAAAAACTGGACACAAAGAGGAAACGCAAGCACTGTTCGAACAACTTAACCAGTTTCATGTTATGCAATTTATCCGCTCCGGAAGAGTTGCACTTACCCGCGATCGGATAGAAAGGCTCTCAGAGTTTCTGAAAGAACGTGATGCATTTCTTGATAGCATGGATTAATCACATTATCAAATACTTAATTAATTTAGTAAAAAAATGGCAAAAATCAATTTTGGCGGAGAAATAGAAGAAGTAGTGCTCCGCGAAGAATTCCCCGTCGAAAAAGCACGGGAAGTACTGAAAGATGAAGTTATTGCAATTATTGGCTATGGCGTTCAAGGTCCGGCACAAGCCTTAAACATGAAAGACCAGGGCTTCAACGTCATTATTGGCCAGGCTCCCGAATTCAAAGAAGATTGGGACAAAGCAGTACGCGATGGTTTCGTTCCGGGCGAAACCCTTTTCCCTGTAGAGGAAGCCGCTAAAAAAGGAACCGTAATTCAATATCTCGTTTCCGATGCGGCGCAACGCATTTTATGGCCCAAAATTAAGCCTTGCCTCAACGAAGGCGATGCACTTTATTTTTCACACGGATTCTCGGTTGTTTATAAAGATCAGACTCAGGTAATCCCACCTGCAAATGTGGATGTTATCCTTGTTGCGCCAAAAGGTTCGGGAGCCAGTGTTCGTACAAATTTCCTGGCCGGAAACGGTATCAACTCAAGTTATGCCGTATTTCAGGATTATACCGGCCGTGCAAAAGAACGTGCACTTGCGTTGGGAATAGCCATCGGAAGCGGTTACTTGTTCCCTACTACTTTCGAAAAAGAGGTATTTTCCGACCTTACCGGTGAACGTGGTGTTCTGATGGGGGCCCTTGCAGGCATTATAGAAGCACAGTATAAAGTTTTGCGCGAAAATGGCCATAGTCCTTCCGAAGCGTTCAACGAAACAGTGGAAGAACTTACCCAAAGCCTTATCCGCCTGGTTGACCAGAACGGTATGGACTGGATGTATGCCAACTGCAGTGCTACCGCTCAACGTGGCGCACTCGACTGGAGGCACCGTTTCCGCGAAGCCACTTTACCAGTGTTTTACGAACTGTATAACAGTGTTAAGGAAGGTAAAGAAACCAAAAGGGTACTCGATTCGACCAGTTCGCCCGATTACAAAAACAGCCTGAATGCCGAACTCAAAGAAATGAGGGAATCGGAACTCTGGCAAGCCGGAGCTGCAGTGCGCAAACTCAGGCCTGGTAAATAATATTTTTAACGATTACTGCCATCCCGATTCGGGGTGGCAGTTTTTGAATCAATTAAAATGTTATTCGAATTATTGAGCCTGAATTATTATCTAAAATCATTCTAAAGTATCATCTTTTGATAAAAAGTGTCATTTACATTAATATTTTGGTAATATTTGAACAATACACTTTCATTTAAAAAATATTTTTTCATATTTGCATCAATATTGTAATTTAATTATGAAATCAATTAACAACATTTCTATTCTCGGCATCATTATTCTAATCCTTTGGATGAAGAACTGAGAATGGTATGTTGTAAAAAGACAATAAAGGTTTGAAAAAAGCCATTCTCAGAAAAGAGGATGGCTTTTTTAATAAAGGGAAATCCAATAAATAAGTAATATGAGCGACAAACTGTACATTTTCGACACAACCCTCCGCGACGGGGAACAGGTTCCCGGCTGTCAGCTGAACACCATTGAAAAGATTGAAGTAGCCAAAGCCCTTGAAGAATTAGGGGTTGACGTAATAGAGGCCGGCTTCCCTATTTCGAGTCCCGGCGATTTTGAATCGGTGGTCGAAATCTCGAAGGCCGTTACCTGGCCAACCATCTGCGCTCTTACACGTGCAGTTCAGAAAGATATCGACGTTGCAGCCGAAGCGCTTAAATTCGCTAAACGCGGACGTATCCACACCGGTATCGGCACCTCGTATTACCATATCCACTACAAACTGAACTCCAACCCTGAAGCCATTATTGAAAGGGCAATCGAAGCCGTGAAATATGCAAAAAAGTATGTTGAAGATGTTGAGTTTTATGCCGAAGATGCCGGCCGTACCGAAAACGAATACCTTGCCAGGGTAATCGAAGCAGTTATTAAAGCCGGAGCCACTGTTGTAAATATACCCGACACAACCGGTTATACCCTGCCTTTCGAATATGGACAAAAAATAAAATACCTTTTCGATAATGTAAAGGGTATCGACAAAGTAATTGTATCGACCCATTGCCACAACGACCTTGGCATGGCTACGGCCAATACCATTGCAGGGATTATGAATGGTGCAAGGCAGGCCGAAGTAACCATAAACGGTATTGGTGAACGGGCAGGCAATACCTCGCTCGAAGAAGTTGCCATGATCCTGAAAAGCCGTTATCAGGTTCTCGGGATCGATACCAACATCAACACCCAGAATATTTATCGTACCAGCCGGCTTGTGTCCACCCTGATGAATATGCCGGTTCAGCCCAATAAAGCCATTGTAGGCCGGAATGCTTTTGCCCATTCATCGGGGATACATCAGGATGGCGTGTTGAAACACCGTGAGAACTATGAAATAATGGACCCCAAAGATGTGGGCATCAACGAATCGTCGATCCTACTGACAGCACGCAGCGGGCGGGCCGCATTGAAACACCGCCTCGAACTGCTTGGATTCAAGCTTGAAAAAGACAAACTCGACGTGGTTTATGAGGAATTCCTTAAACTGGCCGATAAGAAAAAAGAAATACGCGACGACGATATTGCCTTGCTGGTTGGCGATGCTACCCGGCAGGAGCGTCGCATAAAGCTCGATTTTCTGCAGGTAGTTTAAGGAAAAACATTGGTGCCAATGGCTATCATCCGCGTCGCTATTGCCGGTGAAAAATTTGATGCCACCGCTTCGGGCAACGGTCCGGTTGATGCCGCTATTAAAGCCGTTAAACAGATCATCCACCGCCAGGTAGTTCTCGACGAATTTCTGATTCAGGCCATAACCCGCGGCAGCGACGATGTGGGTAAAGTGCACATGCAGGTTGAATACGAAGGGAATATTTTTCATGGATTCGGCGCCAACACCGACATAATTACCGCTTCGGTCGAAGCATTCCTCGATGCCATTAACAAACTGCCGGCAAGGTAAATAGCATTAACTCAAAATATTAAAAACTGTATAAAGAAAAATTGAGGTAATTTCAGATTAATTATGACAGCAAAAACACTCTTTGATAAAATTTGGGATAGTCACGTAGTGAAAAAAGTTCCGGGCGGCCCCGATGTTTTGTATATCGATCGTCATCTGGTACACGAAGTAACCAGTCCGGTTGCATTTTTAGGGCTCGAAAAGCGGGGTTTGAAGGTTTTCCGGCCACAGAATACAATAGCCACGCCCGACCACAATGTGCCTACCATTAACCAGCACATGACCATTCAGGAAGAACTTTCGCGCCATCAGGTAGATATGCTCACAAAAAATTGTGAAAAACACGGCATTCAACTCTGTGGGTTAAACCATCCATGGCATGGAATAGTGCATGTAATTGGCCCGGAACTGGGAATAACCCAACCCGGGAGGACGATTGTTTGCGGCGACAGCCATACCAGTACGCACGGGGCATTTGGTGCCGTTGCTTTTGGTATCGGAACTTCGGAAGTTGAAATGGTACTGGCCAGCCAGTGTATCCTGCAGCCCAAACCCAAAAGAATGCGGATTACCGTAGAAGGAGAGTTGAAAAAAGGAGTAACGGCCAAAGATATAGCCCTTTACATCATATCCCAAATTTCGACCAGTGGCGGAACGGGTCATTTCATCGAATATGCAGGTTCGGCCATAAGGAGCCTGACTATGGAAGGGAGAATGACCCTTTGCAACATGAGTATTGAAAGCGGTGCACGGGGTGGTTTGATTGCCCCCGATGAAACTACTTTCAGCTTTATCGAAGGACGCGAGTTTGCCCCAAAAGGCGAGGAATGGGAAAAAGCCCTGGCTTACTGGAAAACCCTGAAGACCGATAACGATGCGGTGTTCGATGCCGAATATTACTTCGATGCCGCCAACATTGAACCCATGATTACATACGGCACCAATCCGGGAATGGGTACCGGCATCACTCAGTCCATTCCAACGGGCGACGACCTGACCGGATCGGATAAGCTTACTTTCGATAAATCGCTTGACTATATGGGGTATAAGCCCGGCGAACAAATGCTTGGAAAACCGATCGATTACGTTTTTGTGGGAAGTTGTACCAACGGCCGGATTGAAGACCTGCGCGCTTTTGCCAATTTTGTAAAAGGAAAGAAAAAGGCCCCCAATGTTACCGCATGGATTGTACCCGGATCGAAACAGGTTGAAAAAGTGGCTCAGGAAGAAGGTTTGGTAGAAATTCTTACTCAAGCCGGATTCGAACTGAGGCAACCAGGATGTTCGGCCTGCCTGGCTATGAACGACGACAAAATTCCCGAAGGCAAATATGCGGTATCTACCACCAACCGGAATTTCGAAGGCAGGCAGGGCCCCGGCGCCCGCACACTGCTGGCCAGCCCCCTAACAGCGGCAGCGGCTGCAGTAACCGGTGTCATCACCGACCCGAGAGAATTTCTGTAATAATTAATTTCTCAAATAATAAAAAAATGGCATACGATAAATTCAATACACTTATATCTACAGCAGTACCACTACCAATCGAAAATGTTGATACCGACCAGATTATTCCGGCCAGGTTCCTGAAAGCAGTTGAACGGAAAGGATTTGGCGACAACCTTTTCAGGGATTGGCGATACGACCGGAACAACCAGCCAAAACCCGATTTTGTACTCAACAATCCGGTTTATTCGGGGAAAATATTGGTAGCCGGAAAAAACTTCGGAAGCGGATCGAGCCGCGAACATGCAGCATGGGCTATTTACGATTACGGCTTCAGGGTTGTGGTGAGCAGCTTTTTTGCCGATATTTTTAAAAACAATGCCTATAACAATGGCTTGTTGCCGGTTGTGGTCAGTCCCGAATACCTTCATGAACTGTTCGTCACAATCGATAAAAATCCGAATGCTCAATTCGAAGTAAATCTGGAAGAACAAACATTTACCAACTTGTCAACCGGTAACCAAACTTCGTTTGAGATCAATTCCTATAAAAAACATTGCCTGTTGAACGGGCTCGACGACATCGACTATCTGGTCAGTTTAAAGGATGAAATAACAGAATTTGAAAATCGACGACTATGACAGGAAAGAAAGTAGAAGTGGAGGGTCAGCGTGTAACCATAATGGATACCACGCTGCGCGACGGGGAGCAAACTTCGGGAGTAGCGTTCAGCGATACCGAGAAATTGAGTGTGGCCAAAATTCTGCTTGAGGATGTATGTGTTGACAGGATCGAAATCGCATCGGCCAGGGTATCTGAAGGTGAATATCAGGGAGCCAATAAAATTCTGAGTTGGGCAAACGAAAAAGGGTATGGCCACAGGGTAGAAATTCTGGGCTTTGTCGATGGCGATATTTCGCTTAACTGGATTAAAAATGCGGGAGGAAGAGTATTAAACCTTCTCTGTAAAGGGTCGTACAAACATGTTACCCAGCAGTTGCGAAAATCGCCCGAAGAGCACATGGCCGACATACGCCAGGTAATTTCGAAAGCTATAGAAATGGGAATCGAGGTAAACGTATATCTCGAAGATTGGTCAAACGGGATGCGCCATTCGAGGGATTATGTACATTTTATGGTGTCGAACCTGAAAGATGAACCCATCCGGAGGATAATGCTGCCCGATACGTTAGGCATTCTCGATCCCGATGAAACCTACGAATATTGTCGGGAAATGATCGAAACCTATCCGGGCGTTACTTTCGATTTTCATGCCCATAACGATTACGACCTGGCCATAGCCAATGTTTTCCATGCCATAAAAGCCGGTATCCGTTGCGTTCATACTACGGTCAACGGATTGGGCGAAAGGGCAGGTAACGCCCCTCTTTCGAGCGTAATTGCAACGGTGAAAGATCACCTGAAGATGGAAACCAATGTAAGGGAAGAAATGCTTAACCGGGTTTCGAAAGTGGTTGAATCTTTCTCGGGAATCCGCATACCAACCAATAAACCACTGATCGGTGAATTTGTATTTACACAATGTAGCGGCATCCATGCCGATGGCGACAATAAAAATAACCTCTATTTCAATGAGCTGTTGCCCGAACGGTTTGGTCGGGTAAGGAAATATGCCCTTGGCAAAACTTCAGGTAAAGCCAACATAAAGAAAAACCTCGAAGACCTTGGCATAGACCTCGACCCCGAATCGTTGAAAAAAGTAACCGACCGCATTATTGAACTGGCCGACCGAAAAGAAAATGTGACGGCTGAGGACCTTCCGTATATTGTTGCCGATGTATTGAGCAGTCAGGCAATTGAGGAGAGGATACGGATAGTTAACTATTCCATTGTCCACGCAATGGGATTGAAACCTGTTGCATCGCTCAGCATCGAAATCGAAGGGAAAATTTATGAAGAAAACAGTTCGGGCGACGGACAATATGATGCATTTATGCGGGCACTCCGGAAAATTTATACCGAATTGAATAAGCCATTTCCCCAACTGATCGATTATACAGTAACCATACCTCCGGGTGGAAAAACCGATGCATTGGTTGAAACCGTGATAACCTGGCAAAACGGGCACGAGTTCAAAACCAGGGGCCTCGACCCCGATCAGACGGCCGCCGCCATTAAAGCAACCATTAAAATGCTGAATATTATTGAAAATGATTTTACCCGGAATCCTGTAAATGGTTAATTTTCTTGAAGAGATTCCGAAAAAACAAATAATTAAGAAAATACAAAATGAACCTGAAAATAGCAGTATTGCCCGGCGATGGTATTGGCCCGGAAATTATTGAACAAGCCCTTAAATCGGTAAAAGCGGTATGCCGTAAGTTTGGGCACACACTCGAATATGAGTATGCCCTGACAGGGGCGGTGGCCATTGATAAAACAGGCGACCCCTACCCTGCTGAAACGCACGAACTTTGTATGCAATCGGATGCCGTATTGTTTGGCGCTATAGGCGACCCGCGTTTCGACAATAACCCCAAAGCACCGGTAAGGCCCGAACAGGGATTGTTGCGAATGAGAAAACAACTTGGGTTGTATGCCAATATAAGGCCGGTCGAAACCTTTGAATCGCTGTTGCATAAATCGCCCCTTCGCCGCGATTTGGTCGAGGGAGCCAACTTTGTTTGCATACGCGAACTTACCGGAGGTATCTATTTTGGCGAAAAAGGCCGCAAAGATGACGGGAATACTGCTTACGACACCTGTACCTACACCCGGGCTGAGATTGAACGTATCTTGAAACTGGCTTATGAATTTGCCCGAAAACGGAATAAACACCTAACCGTAGTCGATAAGGCCAATGTTCTTGAAAGTTCGCGACTGTGGCGCGAAGTTGCCCAGGAAATGGCGCCGGATTACCCCGACATTTCTACCGATTACATGTTTGTTGACAATGCCGCCATGCAGATAATCCAATGGCCTAAAAAATTCGACGTACTGGTAACCGAAAATATGTTTGGTGATATTTTAACCGACGAGGCAAGTGTGATAACCGGTTCGCTCGGGTTGCTTCCGTCTGCGTCTATTGGAATTCATACATCGGTTTTTGAACCTATTCACGGATCATATCCGCAGGCAGCCGGAAAAGACATAGCCAACCCTGTAGCAACCATCCTTTCGGCGGCCATGATGTTTGAATATGCATTTAACCTGATGGAAGAAGGCGCAGCGATAAGGAAAGCCGTCAAAGCTTCGCTCGAAGAAGGTGTAGTTACGGTCGATATAGCCGAAGGAAAATCATACAAAACTTCGGAAGTGGGCGATTGGATTTCATCCAGAATAATCGGTAATTGACAATCTTCAACTTTTTCAATTTCTGTTAAATGGAATAATTTTCTGATTGTATCAGAAAAGATAGTGTAGTTTTCTGATCGAACAGAAATATTCCGAAGAGCGTGGATATATCATTTTCGCCATCAATAAATACTTTTTCAGAACACCACCGCCCCTACGGCTACTTCAGTACCCATCTGCGTGCATTTTTCAAGGTTCTGAGGATCGGCCGATTTCAGCACGATGTTGCTGCTTTTAGGGCCATTTACGGTTATGGTTTTCGGGGTTTTATTTTGGCTCATAAAGCCGGTAACCTCAGCGTTTTGTGTATTATAAAACTCCAGAGCCGTTTCGTTTTTGGTAATCAGTTTTACATTGTTAATTTTCACGCCATTGGCATCGATAACCGTAATACCGTTGTCGGCTTCGAGGAGCATATCGCTGATAACCACGTTTTCGAGGTTCATCTCGGGTAATCCTTGCAGAAATACCGCTTGCTGCGCACCTTTCACCACCACGTCACGGATAACAATGTTTTTAAACTGAGGGGTTTCGATGGTTACCGGTTCGGGTTGGGCGATATTCTGTCCGCCGTCGGCCAGCATTTCCGATACCGATTTTCCGCCGTAATACAGGTCGAACGAAATGGCCTGCGTGGGTATATTGGTCATACGGATATCGGAAATAAAGATATTCTCGACGACTCCTCCCCTGCCCCGGGTGCTTTTAAACCTCAGGCCCACATCGGTGCCCATAAAGGTGCAGTTTGACACGTGCATGTTACGCACGCCGCCCGACATTTCGCTGCCAACGGTTACACCGCCATGACCGTGATAAACAATGTTGTTTTTTATAACAATGTTTTCGCAGGGAACCCCTCTGCGGCGGCCATCCTCATCCTTGCCCGACTTAATACAGATGGCATCGTCGCCCACATCGAAGTTGGAGTTGTACACCACTACATTTTTGCATGATTCGATGTCGATGCCGTCGCCGTTTTGCGAATACCAGGGATTACGGACAGTAATATTGCGGACGGTCAGGTCTTCGACCATCAGCGGATGGATGCACCACGCCGGCGAATTCTGAAAGGTTGGCCCATCGAAAAGCACGCGCCTGCTGTTTTGTATGCTTACCATTACCGGGCGCAGAAAATCGCGGATGGCTTCATATTCCTCTTTGGTGGTTAAACCGGTGGGCACATTCATATTGGCGGTTTCGTGTGCCTTTTTGAACTGTTCCGAAGGATACCACTCGTTTTGCCGTTCGTTGGTTACCCCGCCCGAGGCTACCAGCTTGCGCCACTGATTCTCGGTGAGTTTGAACCGCTTCACAAATCGCCAGGCATCGCCCGATCCGTCCCATACACCGTGACCGGTAAAGGCCACATCTTCGAGCCCTTTACCGTATATGGGCGATATACAGCGCCAGGTATCGAGCCCTTCGAAACTGGTTTCAATGATGGGGTACAAATCTTTATCGGGTGAGAAAATAACCAGGGCGCCGGGTTCGGTATAAAGCTCGAGTTTGCTTTTCAGGATGATAGGCCCGGTAAGCCAAATCCCTGCCGGTATGACCACTTTTCCGCCACCTTTGGCTGATACGGCATCAATGGCGTCGGCAAAAGCCTGTGTATTGAGTACCTGTCCGCCCGGAACCGCCCCAAAATCGGTAATGTTTACCACATTACCCGGAATGATGGGTTCCTGAACACGGGGCATGTCAAATTCTATCCCCTCATATACATCGAACTGGCTTTGAACGGTTGATTTTATCGAAGGCTTGCAACCTATTGAAAAAAGAACCATCAGGAGAAATAAGATTGAAATGATATCTGATCTTTTCATATTTGTATGTTTTTGTTTGTACATGACTGTTATTCTGTCCCGTTTAACCGGGATATACTGTTTAAAAGTTTGCTATTTTTTTAGTGAATCCGCGGTTGTATTCGTCGGTTAACCTGAGCATGATTATCCCCTTTTGATGTATCAGTAAATCAGCATAATAATCGTTTACCATAACCGATTGTAGCAGAGAACCGTTGACGGTGAAGAGCTGCACCAACCTGATCCGGTTATTATGCCTGAGCGTGAGGTTTCCGGTACGCGGATTAAAAATAATCTCTGGTTCTTCAACCTGGTTGACAGCAACCGGAGTGCTGGATACCAATGCATCTTTAAGTTTGTTGATGGTGATTTCGCTCACCAGGCTGTTCAGGTAAACCTCGAGGTTTGGATAATTCCCGTCCAAAGTGGCTAACTGAGCATCGGAACTATCGTAGGGATTCAGTCCGTGTGCAATTTCCCAATCATCGGGCATGCCATCCATGTCAGAATCGAGAGGGGGTGTGGCCGAAAAAAGATCGGGCCATCCGCCCACAGCCGACTGCGTGTCAATCAATCCGTTGGTGCTGCCGTTGCCTCCGTTGGTAAAGGTGACCGTTCCGTTGCGCACTTCGCGGACAATCCGCCGGTCGATGGTATCGCGTTTCAGGCTGGCGCCCGCGTAAGTCAATACTTTTTCGTAAGCTGTTTCGGCTGAGTGGGTAGTTACTTCCCCGGCATCGAACTCATTCAACGAACGTATGTCGTTAACGGTAATTCCTGGAGCATGCGCAGCAAATGTGGAATGTATGTTTACCCCGCTCCAGTTGTTGCTTGTATTTGCCGAACTTGCCGTTACGTGGTTTCCGGCAATGTAATACTTTCCGTAAATACCACGTGGTTGGCTGTTTGTACCATCATCGGCATAGGGTTGCAAAATCCGCCCCCTGTTCGATGAAGCTGGACCGGCCTTATAGTAGTTGTTTACCATGTTATATGTACCCCCCTCGCCGCCATATACATTGTTGGCGCCCCAGTTGTACAGCACGTTGTTGCGGAAATCGACCAGTTCGCGTTCGGGCAGATTGGAATAGCGGCTGCCGCAAAACCGTGGGTTCCGGTTATCGTTGTGCGCCAGCAGGTTGTGGTGAAACGAAGCTTTTTGTCCGCCCCATATCCCGCCATACCCATGGGTGCCTTTACCATGTATCGAGTTGCGCAGCCCTTCCGAAAGAATACACCACTGGAGGGTAAAGTTTTCGTTGTCGTAAAACGAAGCTACTTCATCGGTGCTCCAACTCATGGAGCAATGGTCGATGATGATGTTTTTTCGTCTCCTACCCCAGATGGCATCG
>CAZMDP010000013.1:0-11090 GCA_964565015.1 uncultured Prolixibacteraceae bacterium
TTAATAAAATTTCATTCAACGCCAAACTCTTCAGGCATACTGTTACAGGAAAAATTGACTATGACCTGATTGACCCCACCGCCGACGATTACGTTTCGTCGTTCAACAGCAATACAAGGATTGAAATATTTGAACAACCCATGAAACGAAAGGTGGGCAATATTGTACTTGCAGCGGTAAACAATGGCGAATTGCTGGATTATCATATACAATTCCGGAATAAGGAATGTGCACTATTATCGGAGTACCTTCCGGTTATTAATAAAATACTACAAGTAAAACTTTAATAATGAATATTATGAAGAGAAATTTTAATCTGATCCCGATTTTTCTGATCGCCTGCATTTTTGCATCGTGCGATCTGCTTGGCACCGGTAAAGAGGAGACCGACCCAAACAAAACATTAGGTAAGCCAGGAAATTACTGGACCCTGCGTGCACCTGGCTATGCCAACTCACAAATTACCATCGACAGCAATAACGATGGTAATGTTGTTGCTTCGTTCCCATTCAATGGTAAAACAGTAAAGGTCGAAGGCAAGATCACCGAAAAGGGCATTTACGACTATGTTTACAGCAATGGTGATAAAAAGAAACCCTTTACCCTGGTAAAATTTGACGCAAAGGTTGGCGACAAATGGGAATTCAAGGTTGGAAATCAAACTGTTGTAAGGGAAGTTGTCAGAAAAAGTACAACCGACGATACCGAATATGGTTTTTGGCTGATTAAAACCATTGATGTGGAAGAGACCATACCTGCAGGTGTAAAAGTAAATAACTCCGAAGCACAGGTATCAAAAATTCTCTGGAAATTTAACCATAAGTTTGGCTTTATTTCGGCAACGGTTACCGAAAGGAACAATAAAGTTACCACTGTAACTTCGGGAGTAACCAATGCTGCTGATTAATTTTATCGTTTATTGATTTGCTCCTGAGGTTTAATTGCTAATACGATCGTAGTGCTCTGAGAACCACTTAAAACCTGATACGCGAGAATTGGTTTTCATGGTCGTTTTGAAAAAATGGACTTGAAATAAGGTCATTGGGATATACATACAAGCCCCCGTTGGGATCAAGGTCGATATTTAATACCGTGTAATAAGCCTGCCAGATCAGATGTGAACAATACCAGTAAGTCTGATGGCTTAAAGTATCGGAGCTGTAATGAATTTTACTTTTTTTCAGTGCCCTCCAGCTGGATAGGCCGTCCTCGAAAGTGAGTATAAATTCAATCACCGATTCGATCTGCTCTTCAGTGAGGCGAGGCCTTAACCTGTAGCGGTAACCTTTATAGTATTCAGAAAAACTATCGTTGTGGTATCTTATGTCAGTTGATGAAAAGTATGCTTTAGTCTTTCGTAGTTCATACTGCGGGGGAACCTTTCTTGCATGCGACTCGAAAATGACGGCTTTCTGCAATACCTCCATCGGATCGTTCCCGATAGCTCCTTCCAATACAACAGCAGCATGACCGCAGTGGAATCCGCCCTTAACCCATGCAGTTCCGGGCAACCAGTTATGGTTTGGTTTTACCAGGATATCACCGCGTTTCAATTCGGTCATGTCGGTCAAAGTGTCATTTAATATAAATGGTAATACACCATTATCCAATGTAAATGCTTCTTCGGTTCCGACCTGAACGCAACTACATGAAATTATTAGGGATAATATAAGTATTGCACGAATCATAACTTATAAGGTACGAAATCCAAAAATAGTCATAAATAAACAATACTTGTTGATGACAAAGTCGTTCATACATTAAGAAATTTCATATTCTGTTGGTAATGGGATTCTTAATTGAGGGTAGCCGATAAATTCATATATTTGTGCATTTTTTAAAAAAGGTTTAACGAACATAGATATATGCCGCAGAATTTCAGGGAATATAAGCAATTGGATTTACCGCTGATCAACAAGGAAATCAGGCAAAGGTGGGAAGACGACGACACTTTTCACAAAAGTATTTACACCCGCGAGGGACACGAAAGGTTTGTTTTTTACGAAGGGCCTCCTTCGGCCAACGGAATGCCCGGTATTCACCACGTGATGTCGCGTGCCATTAAAGACCTTGTTTGTCGTTACAAAACCATGAAAGGCTACAGGGTTTACCGGAAAGCAGGCTGGGATACCCACGGGCTACCTATTGAACTCGGCGTTGAGAAAACCCTGAATATTACCAAAGAAGATATTGGTACCAAAATTTCCGTCGAAGATTACAACAAAGCCTGCAAAATAGAGGTAATGAAATATACCCGCGAATGGGAAGAACTTACCCGTCAGATGGGCTATTGGGTCAATATGGACGACCCTTACATTACCTACGACAGCCGATATGTGGAAACCCTTTGGTGGCTGTTGAAACAGATTTATAACAAAGGCCTGCTGTACAAGGGTTATTCCATACAGCCTTATTCACCGGCCGCCGGAACCGGTCTGAGTTCGCACGAACTTAATCAGCCAGGATGCTACCGCGATGTTAAAGACACAACAGTAGTTGCTCAATTTAAGGCAATCCGCAACGAAACATCTGAGTTTCTATATTCAAATGTTGATACCGATCTTTATTTCCTTGCCTGGACCACTACTCCCTGGACATTACCCTCGAATACTGCCCTTTGTGTTGGCCCGAATATAACCTATGTAAAGGTGCGCACTTTCAATCCATATTCAGGCATACCGGTTACCCTGATTCTGGCTAAAGACCTGCTAAACGTTTATTTCGATCCTAAACACATTGGGCGCGACCTCAATAATTATGTTCCGGGTGATAAAAAAATACCCTTTGAAGTACTCGATGAATATACAGGTATTCAACTTTCAGGTGTAAGGTACGAGCAACTTATTGAGTGGGTTAAACCCCGGGGCGATGCGTTCAGGGTAATTACGGGCGATTTTGTGACCACCGAAGATGGTACCGGTATTGTTCACATTGCACCCACTTTCGGCGCCGACGACTACAGAATGGGGCAACAACATGGAATAGCACCTTTAACGGTTATCGACAAAGACGGCAAAACACAGCCGCTGGTCGATAAAAAAGGCCGGTTTTACCCTATGGATGAACTTGCCCCGAATTTTATTGAACAATTTGTTGACACTGAAAAGTACCGAGGATTTTCAGGCAAATTTGTAAAGAACGAATACGATGAAAGCCTCGCAGGGCAGGACATTACTACCGATGTAGATATTGCCGTTATGTTGAAGCAGGAAAACAAGGCTTTCAAAATCGAGAAATATGTTCACAGCTATCCGCATTGCTGGAGGACCGATAAGCCTGTCCTGTATTATCCGCTCGACTCATGGTTTATCCGGACTACCGCGATAAAAGACAAAATGATTGAGCTGAACAATACCATTAACTGGAAGCCTAAATCGACCGGGACAGGCCGTTTTGGCAACTGGCTCGAGAACCTGGTCGACTGGAACCTGAGCCGTTCGAGGTTCTGGGGAACACCGCTGCCAATCTGGCGTACTGAAGATGGTTCTGAAGAAAAATGTATTGGTTCGGCCGAAGAGTTGATCAATGAAATTAACGCTTCGATAGCAGCAGGTTTTATGGATAAAAACCCGTTCGAAGGTTTCGAAGTTGGGGTTTATACAAAAGAAAACTACGAAAAGATTGATTTCCATAAACCTTATGTCGATCAGATTATTCTGGTATCACCTTCAGGTAAAAAGATGTTCCGCGAACCCGACCTGATTGATGTTTGGTTCGATTCGGGAGCGATGCCGTTTGCACAGTGGCATTATCCGTTTGAGAGGAGCCTACCCCCAACCCCCTCCCAGGGTAGGGCTCTACTCCCTTTCCCGGCCGATTTTATTGCCGAAGGGGTTGACCAGACCCGCGGCTGGTTCTTTACCCTCCACGCCATTGCGACCATGATCACCGAATCGGTGGCTTTCAGGAATATTATTTCGAATGGATTGGTCCTCGACAAAAACGGCAATAAAATGTCGAAACGCCTTGGCAATGCCATCGACCCGTTCGATACCATTGAGACACATGGTTCCGACCCGCTCCGCTGGTACATGATCACCAATTCGCAACCATGGGATAACCTGAAATTCGATATTGAAGGGGTGGAAGAAGTTAAACGTAAATTTTTCGGCACACTCTATAATACCTATAATTTCTTTGCCCTGTATGCAAATGTCGATAACTTCAGGTATTCAGAAGAAGAGATTCCTGTTAGCCAGCGCCCCGAACTCGACCGCTGGATTATTTCTCTGCTCAATACATTAATCAAAGAAGTAGATGAAAGTTTCGACAATTACGAACCCACGCGTGCCGGAAGGGCTATTTCCGATTTTGTTATCGAAAACCTAAGCAACTGGTTTGTCCGCCTGAGCCGTAAACGTTACTGGGGTGGCGAATACGACCAGGATAAAATTTCGGCCTACCAGACTTTATATACCTGCCTGACAACCGTTGCACGACTGATGGCGCCGATAGCCCCGTTTTATGCCGACTTGCTCTATACCGACCTCAACAAGGTTACCCTGAAAGACCCCGATCAGAGTGTGCACCTGGCAGAGTTCCCTACATACAACCCAGAACTGGTCGATAAAGACCTGGAAGAAAAAATGGCAATCGCTCAGAAAGCCTCTTCGATGATTCTTGCATTGCGCCGAAAAGAAAAAATTAAGGTGAGGCAACCACTTGCCAAAATTCTGGTGCCGGTACTTAACCCGCATTTCAAAGAACAGTTTGATGCGGTTAAGAATGTAATCCTTACCGAGGTTAATGTCAAAGAAGTTGAATATCTTTCCGATTCGACCGGGATTATCCATAAAAAAATAAAACCCAATTTCAAGACTCTCGGCCCGAAATATGGCAAGCTTATGAAAGAAATCAGCAACATTATCAACGGTTTTTCGCAAAATGATATAGGTACGTTGGAAAGGGAAGGTAGTTTTCTGATAGAGGCAGGTGGCCAGCAGGTAAATCTCTCCACAGAGGATGTTGAAATCATAACTGAAGATATCCCGGGCTGGCTGGTGGCTAGTGAAGGAAACCTGACCATTGCCCTCGATATAAAGATCACCTCCGAACTGAAACAGGAAGGAATAGCCAGGGAATTCATCAATAAAATTCAGAACATTCGTAAGGAGAGTGGTTTTGATGTTACGGACAGGGTTTTACTGAGAATCATGAAAAACGACCATCTTAATGAAGCTGTTTCGAATTTTGCTGATTATATTAGTACACAAACCCTTGCAGTCAAGCTCGAACTGGTTGACCATCTCGATGAGGAGACGGCCAAAAAAGTTGAAATTGATGCTGATGTGGAGACATTAATTTCGGTTGAAAAAATCGTTCAACCATAAACGTGAATATGTGTTAAACCCTGCATTAGGGTTGATATTTTTTCTATATTTAAACAGGATTGCAAAAGCAGTCATTTTTACTTAAAAATTAACGATTATGGCAGAAAAAAACAGATATTCTGATGCCGAACTTCAGGAGTTCAAAGAACTTATCCTGAAAAAGCTTGAAAAAGCACAGAAAGATTACGAGATGTATAAAAGTTCCATCACCCACGGCGATGGAAACGATACCATGGATACATCACCTACTTTCAAAGTGCTCGAAGAAGGTGCTGCAACCCTTTCAAAAGAGGAAGCCGGTAAACTGGCACAGCGGCAGTTGAAATTTATCCAGCACCTGCAGGCTGCATTAATCCGTATCGAAAATAAAACTTACGGTATTTGCCGCGAAACCGGTAAGCTTATTTCCAAAGAACGGCTAAGGGCGGTACCCCACGCTACCCTTTGTATCGATGCAAAGAAGAACCAGCGTTAGTTTGGAACTCCTGATAATATACAGGAAACCGCTAACAGTTCCTTTCTGGTGAAAGGAATAAGAAAGTTGTGTACATATCTGGGTTACCGTAAGTGATTGTAATATACTGAATAGCAATATATGAAGCTTTCGAAAGGCAGGTTTGTTTTACTCTTGATACTGTTAATACTCATTGCCGACCAGGTCCTGAAATTCTGGATTAAAACCAATATGGCCCTTGGCGACGAATACCGTATTTTTGGAAATTGGTTCATCATCCACTTTGTCGAAAACAACGGGATGGCATTTGGATTCGAGTTTGCCGGCGAATATGGAAAAATGTTCCTGAGTATATTCAGGATCATTGCGGTTACAGCCATCGGATGGTATCTGGTGAAACTGGTCAAAAAGCAGGAATCGTATGGTTTTCTTGCCAGTGTGGCCTTAATTTTCACCGGGGCACTCGGGAATATTATCGACAGCGCATTCTATGGAATGATTTTCGACCACAGTTACGGGCAGGTGGCCGCATTTCTTCCCGAAGGAGGTGGGTACAGCAGTTTTCTCCACGGCAAAGTTGTCGATATGTTCTATTTCCCCATTATCACCGGAACCTACCCCGATTGGTTCCCGTTCTGGGCAGGAAAAGAATTTATTTTTTTCAGACCGGTGTTTAATATTGCCGATTCTTCCATAACCATAGGCATTTTCATAATTCTTCTGTTTTATCGCCACCATTTCGACAACCATGATAGTAAAACCGATAAAACCGAAACTGAAAAGATTCAAGATGCTAATACTGAAGAAATTATTGACACTACAGAACCTATAGTTACTGAGAATTTAACCGATAACGAAAAAAATGGATAAAGAACTCAGAATATACAACTCGCTTTCACGCAAAAAAGAACTTTTTCAGCCCCTTGTCCCCGGCAAAGTAGGTTTATATGTTTGCGGCCCAACGGTTTACAGTAACGCGCACCTGGGGCATGCGCGTCCGTTCATTACTTTCGACATATTATACCGCTACCTGATGCACCTGGGGTATAAAGTCAGATATGTAAGAAATATTACAGATGTAGGCCATCTCGAAGATGAAACGGAAGAATCGGGTGAAGACAAGATCGCAAAGAAAGCCCGATTGGAGCAGCTCGAACCCATGGAAGTGGTCCAGAAATATATGAACACCTTTCATAAAAACATGGCCGACCTGAATACCTTACCCCCCTCCATTGAGCCGCGGGCAAGCGGTCATATCATCGAACAGCAGTTGATGGTTGAACAGATTATAAGGAACGGATACGCATACGAAGCCAACGGTTCGGTTTATTTCGACGTCGAAAAGTATAACCAGACACATCAATATGGCAAACTTTCGGGCCGGAACCTCGACGATATACTGCACAACACCCGCCAACTCGAAGGCCAGGATGAAAAGAAAAACCCTTTCGATTTTGCCCTGTGGAAAAAAGCAAGCCCCGAACATATCATGAAATGGCCTTCGCCCTGGAGCAATGGTTTCCCGGGATGGCACCTCGAATGTTCGGCCATGAGTACAAAATATCTGGGCGATGTATTTGATATTCATGGCGGTGGAATGGACCTGCAGTTCCCGCACCACGAGTGTGAAATAGCACAGTCGGCAGCAGCTCTTGGGCACGAATCGGTGCAATATTGGATGCACAACAACATGATTACCATTAACGGTCAGAAAATGGCGCGGTCGCTGGGTAATTTCATTACCCTCGAAGAACTGTTCACGGGAAATCATCCTCTGCTCAAACAAGCATATTCGCCCATGACCATCAGGTTTTTCATTTTACAGGCACATTACCGGAGTACAGTCGATTTCTCGAACGAAGCCCTGCAGGCTGCCGAAAAAGGACTCGACAGGCTGATGAAAGCGGTTGAACTTCTGAACAAGCTGAAACCCTCTGCACATTCAACCGTTGATGTTGATGCCCTTCAAAAGAATTGCTATGATGCTATGAACGACGATCTTAACACCCCGATTGCCATTGCCCATCTTTTTGATGGTGTAAGGATGATAAACAGCATAAACGACGGAACCGCCTCTATTACTGCAAATGATCTTGCAAAACTAAAGTCGCTCTATCAGGTTTTCGTTTACGAAATATTAGGTCTGAAAAACGAATCAATCTCGGGAGGTAAAAGCGATGAAGTGCTTAAAAAAGTTGTTGATCTGGTGCTTCAATTACGCATGGAAGCTAAAAACAACAAGGATTGGGCTACTTCCGACAATATCAGGAACGAACTGGCAAAAATGGGAATTCAGGTGAAAGACCGAAAAGATGGTTTTGAATGGGAAATCATATAGGGTTTTATACATCACGATTCGAGCTTTAGAGTATTAAAATTTTTCTTTGACCCATCTATATTTTGTATATTTGTTGAAAAATTATCTCCATGATTATAGAAAGAACCAAGGATGAAATTATCATCAGGATTCCGGGTGACATCGACGTTGATGATTTGCAGGATTTAACGGATTGGTTCAATTATAAACAGCTAACCCGGAATTCAAAAGTAACGCAATCGGAAGTTGATTCTTTGGTAAAAGAGATAAAAAAAGGACGTTGGAACAGAAGAAAAGAGATTCTTATTAAATGAGAATTGTTGTTGACACCAACATTATTTTTAGTGCAATACTCAATACCGATAGTTCAATAGCACGAATCCTTATAAAGAAAAATTCGATTTTATTTTTTTATTCCACTGATTTACTTTTACTGGAAATCGAACATCATAAAGAGAAAATTGAAAAAATAGCTGGTTATTCCGAATTTGAGCTGAAAAAAATCATTGCTTTAGTTACAAGACGAATTCGGTTTATTGATGCAAGACTTATCCCCAGGGAGTTACTTCTTAATTCTCAACGTCTTTTAAGCGATATAGATATTGACGATACAGAATTTGTTGCATTAACAGATTATATTAAAGGTAAATTATGGAGTGACGACAAAGTGCTGACTTCTCGCCTTGCAGCAAAGGGATGGAAAAAAACTGTCACAACAAAAGAACTTTTATCAATGATTAAAATAAAATAATATGTTTTCAGGAATAGTTGAAGGAACGGCACAAGTAGTCGGGATTGTTAAAGAACAGGAAAATGTTCATTTTACATTGCATTGGGACCATGCCGACGAACTTAAAGTTGACCAGAGTCTTTCGCATAACGGGGTGTGCTTAACCGTGGTTGCTGTAGATAAAGAGAAAAAAACCTATAAGGTTACGGCCATCAAAGAAACCTTGCTTAAATCGAACCTCGGACTTCTTGAAATCGGTTCGAAAGTAAACCTCGAACGTAGTATGCCCATGAACGGCAGGCTCGACGGGCACATCGTTCAGGGGCATGTTGACCAGACTGCCGTATGTACCAAAGTTGAAGAAGCCGACGGAAGCTGGTACTATACTTTTGAATACGAATTCGACAAGGAAAAAGCGCGCCAGGGCTACATGACCGTAGAAAAAGGTTCGGTTACCGTTAATGGGGTGAGCCTCACGGTGGTAAACTCACAAGACAACTCATTTCAGGTAGCCATAATTCCTTATACATACGAGGTAACCAATTTCCATACTTTCGAAGTGGGCACTGTGGTAAACCTCGAATTCGATATAATCGGGAAATACCTGAGCAAATTATTGAAATACCAATAAATCAGGCTTATCGACAAACATTTCGACTGTAGTGGTGTTTCAGCAAAAAAAAATATGCAGAATACCGCACTGATAACCGGAGGGGCCATGCGTATCGGGAAAGCAATGGCCATGCACCTTGCCGCAAACGGCTGGAATGTTGCCATACATTTCAATAAATCCGAAGCATCGGCAAACAATCTTGCCAACGCTCTTACCCAAAAATATCCCCGGCAATTATTTTTTCCTTTTGGTGCCAATCTTACAAAAGATTCAGAAATTGAGCAGCTTATATCCATTGTAATCGATAAAATGGAAAGTTTGTCATTGCTGATAAACAACGCTTCAGTGTTTGAGCCCAAATCGATCAAAGACACCTCGGTTGCATTTTTTGAAGAGCAGATGGCAGTTAATTTCAAGGCTCCCTTTATTCTCTCGCGCGATTTTGCCAATCTCTGTAAGCGAGGGAATATCATCAATTTTATTGACACCCGGATTACCTCCAATAAATCGAATTTTGCAGCATATACGTTGGCAAAAAAAGCATTGTGGGAACTTACCAAAATGTCGGCTTACGAGTTTGGTCCCGATATCAGGGTAAACGCCATTGCACCAGGGCTAACCCTTGCCCCTGCCGAGAAAGGGGACGAATATCTCTGGGGCCTGGCAAAACGTATCCCTATGCAACGGCCCGGCGGAATTGAACCTGTGCTGAAAAGCCTTGACTTCATCCTCGAAAATGATTATCTTACCGGGCAGCTGCTGTTCTGCGATGGAGGAGAAAACATTGGATATACGAATTAGTGGTTTAACCGGCAAAGTAATATAAAAGATATGGCAATTATAAGAGTGAAAGATTTACTGATAAGAACTTATATCGGTTTTAACCCCGAGGAACTGGTAAACAAACAGGATGTAATCATTAATCTCGAAATTGAAGTGGATGTACCCGTTGAAGCACTCGAAACCGACGAACCTACCGGAATTTACGACTACAAGAAAGTAACCAAAAGCATCATAAACTTTGTACAGGAAGGACGCTTCAAACTCCTCGAAGTACTTACCCAAAAATTGCTCGACATGATTATGGAAGACACAATGGTGAAACGTGCGCGCATTGAAGTGGACAAACCACATGCCCTGCGTTTTGCAGAGTCGGTCTCGGTCGAAATGCAAGCTTCAAGGTAATATGGCGCAAAACATTGCAATTATATCTATCGGCTCGAATATCGATGCTGAAAAAAATATCCCCATCATGCTTAATTTGCTTGGCCGTGAGGTAGAAATTTTAAAGGTTTCTGAAATGGTTCAAACAAAACCTATTGGTATCGACAACCAGCCCGATTTTACCAACGGTGCTGTTAAAATTTCGACTGTGCTAAACCGGCAGGATCTGAACCTGCTTTTAAAATCAATCGAAGATAAATTGGGCAGAGACCGTACAGTGGCAAAATTGGGCCCCAGTACAATCGACCTTGATATTGTTGTATGGAATGGTGAAATTGTTGACCCTGATTATTTTACGCGCGATTATCTGAAATATTCGGTTGATCAGTTGCTTTGACTTAGCCAAAAAAAAAAGGCAGCTTTCAGAAAAGCTGCCTCAAAGCCATGAAAACAATTAAACAATGTTCAGAAAACAGAAAACT
>CAZMDP010000014.1:0-10950 GCA_964565015.1 uncultured Prolixibacteraceae bacterium
GGTACATTGTTAATGAGTTTGCCTCCTTCCGGATAAAACTTTACATTTATTTCGTCGGCATCGGTCATCAGGTTAAACCTGTCGGCCCATATGCCGCGCGGATGTGTTACTGAAAGCACAAGTGGTTCAGCACCTATTTTCCCTGGTATTTTTGTACGGACAGTAGCTTTCCCGACAGAAGACCTTAACTTGCCCGAAGCAATGGTTTCCCCTTTGTGCATTAGCGTGTAATCGAAATTGTATCTGTCGGCAGGTCGGCTGAAAGCATCCTGAACCACCAGTTCAATATCAGCTTCGGTTCCGGCCGGGTAAATCTTTTCCGGTTCAGCCAACGTAACCCTTGCCTCCTGCTCATAAGGCTGCTCAACAATAATGGGTTGGATAAAAACCTCTTCGGGATGCAACTGCAACGGGGTGAAAGCTGCAAGGTAATAACGCCCGTTTGGAAGCATTTCGGGTAATTTCATATCGCCGTTGAGCCGGCCTCCCGAAAGCAGAAACTTATCGCCGGTAATAAACTGTCCCTCCGAATTGTACAGGTTCAGGTTAATATCAGGGCTAAGGTTACCGAACTGAAAATTTGTCCTACCCGTAACCCATGCACTGAACCATATTATCTCGCCGGGAGAATATACTTCCTTGTCGGTTTGTATATAAACCTTCTCCAGCGGGAAGGCTTCAAAATATGCGGGTAAAGCAGCCGAAACCCTGTCGAGGACATTGGCCTTTTCCTGGGCATTTATCCCAAAGGCTGCTATCATTAAAACTGCAAAAAATAACTTTTTCATTTCTTATCTTTTATTGGTATTACCTTCATTAAAACTTTCCGATTGATGTACAAACCCTTTGATGGCATTCTGCAAATCCTCATCGGGTTTGATTATGTTGTAATTGCCCCAGAAATTTTCGTCGAAATCGACGGCCATATCGGTAAAAATATCGTTTATGGTGAATACTTCCCTTCCGGGAAACCGTTTCAGGTCGGTATCTTTTATATCGGTCACCAGCAATTCGGATACGCTTTCGAAAACTGAGTTGACCCTATCTTCGCGGTTTCTGACCCTGAATGATACATTTGCCCTGGCCGAATGGAGGTGCCAGTTCTCGTCATAAAACTGGTAATCAACTGTGTAGTCCACATTCAGGGGCTTGACCTTAAATCCCCGTGGTTTTTTCCGTATCAGCGACTGTTCGGCCATGGCAAGGCCATAATTATCGAGGCTGAACCGGGCATGAAGCACAGCAAAACTTTCGCGATCGATATACATTTCGCCCCTGAAGAGCGGGAGTTGAATGTTCCTGACCGGCCTGAACGAAAGTACGAATACCGGATGCTCCTTATACCATATCACATCGGTGATGCTGTACCGGTAAAGGTTCTGATATTCTTTATCGAGAAAAGTTTCCATGGTTTTTACGGCATCGAGCTTGGTAATGGTATAAGGACCACCCTGAAGCTTGAAGTTTACCCAGTGGAAAGGCCTGATATCGGGACTTTTCCGCGCTTTGAGCAACCTCACTTTATCTTCGCGGAAATCGGCAATATAGGGCGTTTTCAGAATTTCGAGCACAGCTTCGGATATCGAAATGTAATCATTGTCCTGCCGGATGATTTCCCTGTAAAATCCTGTAAGCAAGCGGTTCGACGTAGGGTAATTGTAAGTCATGCGGTTGCGTACCTCATCCAGCAATTCTTCAACCGAGATGGCCCTCACTTTAACTTCCCTGATCCTGATGGAAACCGGCCTCAAACGAATTAGTTCATCTTTTTCAATACTGTTCACTTTCCTGAAAACCGGCTGGTATCCCACAAAACTGAAAACAAGTGTATCGGATAAATACTTTGTGGGTAGTTTCAATAAAAATTCACCGTCCTGATTGGTAATGGTGCCTATTGGAATATTTTTAACGGAAACGCTTACATAAGCCAGCAGTTCGCGGGTTACAGAATCGGTCACTTTGCCCGATAAAACAATAATATTGTGAACGTTTTCATGACTATCGGTTCCTGTTGATTCTGAAATTTCCTCAACTGATGAGATAATTATGTAGTCTTCTTTCGGGATAAACCTGAACTCACCGCGGGGGAAAGTTTGTGCAAGTACTTCCCTAACGGTTTTTTTGTCGATTTCCAGCGTTATCAATCTTTCGGTATTGACCAGCGAAGCATCGTACGAAAAATAAATGCCATACTCACGGGTAATCGTATGCAGCATTGTTGCCACCGGAACATTATCTGCCTGAACAGATATGATCCTGTTCAAAACAGAATCCTGCTGCCGGTTTCCGAACGACAAAACGGCAACCAGCAGCAGGAATCCAATTCCGGCGACTTTATTCAACATGATCAGAATACACTTTTCAACTCAAACGAGGTACGGAATTCTTCTCCGTCGCGCAATACTTTCATTTTTATTTTACGGTTTTCCTTGCTTTGAAGGATCAGGTTAATATCGTTAAGCGAAACCGACTGATGGTTGCTATTGTTGATTGATAAAATCTGGTCGTTTTCCTTGAGGCCGGCAAGCCAGGCAGGCGAATTCTCCTGCACGGCCGAAATTGTAAATATTGGAAGACCGGGCATTGGGTTGATAATTTCCATGCCGCTCATGTTATAGTTGAAATCTTCGCGCACCAGAGGGGTCTGGGTGAGTGTCAGCCTCGAATTCCGATAATCGAGGGTAACCACAAACCTGCGAAGAATTTCGGCACCCAAAGTCCCGTTGCGGTCGTTGGCCGAAATCAGTTGATCGACCAGACCTTCGGAAGGGAACGAAACAATTGGCCGTGACAGTACCAGAGGACCTACCCAAATGGCATCGATACGGCCTTTTGTTCCGTAGAGATCGCCCGATAGTCCACGCCCAAGGAACGCTTCGATATGGCGCTGGGGCAGCTTAATGCGTTCGTCCGACTTTTCGGACAGCCAGAGAGCATCGCTTGCACCGGTATCGACCATCAGTTTTACCGGAACCTCGGTCATATCGTCCATAACAATACTGGTATGGATAAACGGCTTATACCCTTCAAAATGCAAGGGTAGGATTATATCGCGCTTGCTGTCGCGGTACTTGAAATGCTCGGGCCTGAAGAAAGTAATGAGTTCGCGCTGGTAATCGATCCTAACCACATAGTCTTTGAACAGGTTAAACCCAATGAGGCCATGAACCGGAATTCCAAGAATATGCGAAATCTGGAAATTTTCGTCGATAACCATTTGCACTTCCTGGTTACGGGCCACCATTCCATCGAGTTTTATGGTATTGTTGCCCGACCGATATGCTGTCAGCGTTTCGCCTTCGCCAAGGCCTTTAACTTCGACCGGCATCAGGTAGTTAAGGTTCAGCTTATTTACAAACGGCAACTCGGTAATAATCGGGTAGCGCACCCCGGTATCAAGGATAAAGTTCAACGTATCGGAGTCGTTGATGGTTACCGGAAGAATAATCAGGTTACTGGCCGATTTAAATTTCATGGTGATTGATTTATCGCGCGGATTTTCAATGAGGAAACCACGGTTAATCCCGAAATCGCGCAGAGATCGCTCAAAATCGATACTTTCTTCGAGGGGAACATATTCCCTTACTACCATCAGGTTGCCTTCAATTTCGAAAATAAGGTAAAAATCCTTCATCAATTTATCGAGTACAAACTTGATGGGCTTATTCGAAATATTCAGGCTGATTTTTTTACCGGCAACCAGTGCCGAGTTATACGAATAGTCGAGGTTCAGATATTTACATATCTTCTCGATTACTTCGGAAAGAGGTTCATTTTCAGCGTAAATGCTGATGTTCTGATCGAGTGCACCTGCACTCTTTGGATTCTGGGCATATTGCATTTTCGGCATAGCCAGGAAAATGGCAAATGCTGCCAGGAATGTCAACACGGATGCTTTAATTGTTTTCATGGCCTTACATTTTTATTTAATACCTGTTGTTGTCAGAAAATATTGTCCGTTCATCGATTTCAGTTCAAGATTAAAGGTCAATCTGATTACGTCGAGAATAAAATCGATGGGCTGGTTGTTGAAATTGGCAGTAAGAACAAGATTGTTCAATGCAGGATCGACTAGTTGTATCTCTACAAAATAGACTTTTTCAAGTACAGCAACCACATCCGGAAGTGGAGTCTGATCGAAAATAAACAGTCGGGTCCTCCAGGCCGAAACGTTCCGGTCGGAATTAACCGATTTCGAAACAGTAAATTCTTTCATGGAGAGTGTGCCTTTTTCACCGGGAATAAGAATTGCATTGCAGTTTGCCGACACACCCGGCGTATTGCAGGTTACCTCAACCTTTCCTGTTTCGACCACTACATCTACCGTAGCGTCGCCCGGATATGCACAAACGTTGAACGAGGTCCCCAATACCTTAATTTTTGCATTGCCGGCATGAATAATAAACGGTCGCGAGGCATCGGGCTCAACTTCAAAAAATGCTTCACCGGTTATGTCAACTTCCCTTGTTCCTCCATTGAAGGTTTTTGGATAGGTAAGTTTCGAGTTCTGGTTAAGGGTAACCACCGAACCATCGGGGAGTACAATACCTTTTACTACCTGACGATCAATGGTTATAATTTCGGATAATACATACGCCTGCGGTTGCCTGAAACCGATATAATAACCGGCTATTGAAAGTGAGACCGCAACAATTACCGCAGCAGCAACCCGCCAGAAACGACCGAAATTTGCTGATTTTACCGGTTTGCCCGACAGTGGTACTACAGGTGCGGTTATATCGGTTTGTTCTTTTACTTTTTGCCAGGCGGTTTCCGCATCGAAACGTTCTGTTTCGAACCAGAGTTTTGCTTTTTCCAACAATTCCCGGCTTTCATTCAAGGCAGTAAGGTTATGTCCCGATTGGCTGGCCCATGTTTCAACTGCGAGCCTTTCCTCGTCACTGGCCTCGTGGCATAAATATTTTGCCAACAATTCCCAGTTATAATGTTCTATGTTGTCCGTTATTTTCATTTCAGACTTAAGACAAGTTAATTTGAGTTTACCCCTAAAAGCAAATTAAATTCTTTTCAGAAAAACATAAAGAAGAAGTAGAGAATACCTTATCTTTTCACGTAATGTTTTGAGGGCCAATCCCATTTGAGTTTCAACGGTTTTTACCGATATATTGAGCCGTTCGGCAATTTCGCGGTATTTCAGGCCTTCTTCGCGGCTCAACCTGAATATTTCCCTTCTCTTTTCAGGCATTGAATCTATAACCGAACCAATCCTCACCTTCAACTCAGGACTGATATAATAGTCGTCCTCTGCATTTTCGGAAATCAACGATTCCCTGATCCTTTCTTCGTGTAATTTTTTTACCTTTTCGTGCTGGATGAGATTAAAGCATTGGTTTCGGACCGACCGAAACAGGTAACTCTTCAATGATGATTCAATTGCTAATCCGGAGCGCTTTTCCCAAAGTTTTACGAATAGTCCCTGAACAACCTCTTCGGCCATATCATAATCATTTAAAAACTGGAATGCATAATTACACAGCGAACGATAAAAGGTCTCAAAAACCTTCTTCAGGGCATTAGGGTTGTTGTTCTGTATTTCTTCAAGAAAATATTTATCCTCACCTGAAACCATACAATTAGCCGGTATTTAAATGCTTACAATTGATAAAAGTAGTGAAATAAATACTTTTTAGGAAATATGTAAATAAAGAAGTTTTGTGATATAAAGCATTTAGAGATTAATGGGCTTTTATGTTTATTGTTGTTATAAATTTTGCGAATGTATTAATGACGTTACATTTTTGTAAATTAATAATATAGTGCAGTGTCAGCAGAAAAGCAAAAGGCCGGTACAACTACCGGCCTTTTTAATCAACCTAAACCTAAACTAAACCAAAAACCAAAAATGTATTGGGTATTTTTTTAACCTGCTATATTAACTACCATATGTACGAAAATGTTCATGATAAGTTATTTTTTTTACAAAATAATTTTTCGGTTGATCGTTTCATCCCTCATTTCAGTTCAAAAACAGAAACCGACCTGCCCGGAATCCTTAGTTCGCTGAGGTTTGTAAAACTTTTTCCTGTTATAACCTCTCGTGCCGAGCTCTTGTTTTTCAGCATTTCGGCCAGACGTTCCGTTTTAAGGGTGGTTTCTGCGCTGTTCTTATTCAACACCACCATTACCATCTCGTTATCATTATGCCTGAAATAGACGTACATCCCTCCGAATGGTATAAAATGCGTAGTCTTTCCGGTGTGGATAACTTCTTTGTTTTTTCGCCAGTGCAATAATTTACGGATGAATTCCTGCGCTTCTTTTTCTTTATCGGATAGACCTTGCCCGGTAAAACCATTTATCTTGTCGCCTTTCCAACCTCCAGGGAAATCTTTCCTGATATCGCCATGATCGTCGCCTGGATGGGTAAGCAAAACTTCGGTTCCATAAAAAATCTGAGGTATTCCACGGGTAGTCAGAAAATAAGCTATACCCATTTTGAACAGGTCGAAATCCTGGTTCATTTGCATATAAAAACGGCTCATGTCGTGGTTGTCGGGGAAAATCACCAGGTTTAAAGGATCGGGATATTGAAAGTCCATGGCCAGTGCATCATAAATGATGTTCAACCCGCCTGTACCTTCCTGCCTCAACCCTCGTGAAACCGCATCCTGCAGCGGAAAATCCATCATACTTGGTATTTGTCCGTCGTAACCGTCGAGATTCTTTTTTCCTTTTTGCCAATACGACACTATTGCGGCATTGTTGTGCCACTCTTCACCTACATTGTTAAAACAGGGATACTCTTCGAGTACCCTGAGGTTCCATTCGGCCATCATGTGCTTATCGGGATATGGATAGGTATCCATCCTGATCCCCGACAGGTGGGCGTATTCGATCCACCAGATACTGTTCTGAATAAGGTAGGTTGCCAAAAACGGGTTGCGCTGGTTCAGGTCGGGCATGGTGGGTACAAACCATCCGTCGAGCATCTGTTTCCGGTCGTATTCCGAACCATTCGGATCCTGGATTAGGGTTTTCGTATGATTGGTGATCTGGTAATCGGGGTACTGGTTTATCCAGTCGGAAGTGGGTAGATCTTTCATCCACCAGTGTTCCGATCCACAATGGTTAAAAATCATATCCATAATCAGTTTTATCCCCTTTTCGCGGGCTTTTTCGGCAAATGCCCTGTATTCCTCATTGGTTCCGTAGCGTGGGTCAACTTTATAAAAGTCGGTGGTTGAGTATCCATGATATGAATAGGAAGGCTGATCGTTTTCGAGGAGCGGGTTCAACCAGATGGCCGTAAAACCCATATTCACAATGTAATCCAGGTTATCCACCAGTCCCTGAATATCTCCGCCGTGCCTGCCACCTTTAAAACTGCGGTTTGGCTTTTCGCGCATTCCTTCAATGTAATCGTTCGCAGGGTTTCCATTTGCAAAACGGTCGGGCATAATCAGGTACATCGCATCTTGTGGCCCAAAACCCTTACGTTCGGCCGATCCAGGTTCCCTCGCTTTCAATTCGTAAACATATTCGGCAACCTTTTCGCCGTTTTTCAGAAATATGATGGGGAATTTTCCCGGCAAAGCGCCTTCAATATGCAGATCGATAAACAGGTAATTCGGGTTTTCTACCTGTGAAACACTTTTCAGGGTAACCCCCGGATAATCAGCTTTAACCCTCACCGTTCCTATATCCTTCCCATAAACCATCAATTGCAGATTGGGATTTTTCATTCCAGACCACCAGAACATCGGTTCGACGCGTTCGATGTTCATTGCAGCCAATAAAAGTGAAACAAATAAAAGCAGAGATAGTAAACCAAATTTTTTCATCATCAACAATGTATTACGTTAAAAAATCTCTTTCTCATAACCTGCAAGTGAAACCTTAAACCCATTCACTTTGACCACAATCGGTTTGTTGGTAAGATTTTTCAGCTCAAGTCTCGAAGGCAAAATCAGTACTTCAACCACCGAATTTCTGAAATGGATGCAGGCCTTGCATTTTTTCCAGCCTTCTGGCATTTGGGGCTTTAAGGATAAATTATTATCAGATACTGAAAATCCAATACATTCAAACAATACTTCGACAAGAATTTTTGAAAGCGTATTTAGGTCGGCCGATCCGTCGATAACAGAAGGCAGGTGCATCCGGATATACCCTTTCAATTCATTTTCAACAAACCCCGAAGGTGGAACATCAAAATAATCATGGGTTGGAACCCGTCTTCCTTTTTGGTTGCGCTCCTTTTGAATGATTTTTTTCCAACACGAAGTCTCTTTCAGTTCACTGAATTTGTTTTGCTCCCTAAGGTCTTCGTATGACCACGAACTTTCGGCTTTCAGATAACCAATCGCCTGGAGGGTTAATCTGAGTATTTCGACCGCAGTTAATTGTATCTCCGATTGATGTACATTCTTGATTTTTATCTCGCCCTGATTCTCAAAATTGCTGAGATAAGAAGACCAGAACCGGCTGAGCAAAAGCAGTATGTTAAATCCATCGGACATAAATAAGTCGGGGTCGGATGTATAGTTGTGATACAATAAAAATGCCTCCGAAGCTTTTATGAAAATGTGGAGGTCTTCGTCCAGTAAATGTGAAACAGATAGGGCATCATCTTCCCTGCAAACTATCTCGGGGTAAAATAGCGGACCCGAACCAAAACTTTCGGGATACTTCGGGATAACAGATCGTAATTCTTCCCTGATAGTCCTTTTCAGGCATTTTCTGACCAGTTCCTGAGGAAAGCCGGTTAACAGCAGCAATAAAACATTCCGATCAAGAAGATCTGGCTTTTTTGAAATATCGCCGCTGATAAAATCAGTAAATATCGACCCATTTTTCAGGTTCGCCTCAATAAGTTTGATTACCTGGTTAATGGCCGATTGCAATTCCTGATTCCCCTCAACCTCTATTTCAGGTTTATACCATTTATATTCTTTCTCCTGCATCGGGATATAAACTTAACGGTAAAACTATTTTTGTTTTTTCGGTGAAACCCGAAAATCGACATCCTGAACAAAAACCACTGTAAAAGAGGCAATTATCAGCGAAATTCCACCTGCAATCAATGCATACAACGCCTGTCCATTGAAAAACTGTCGCATGAAAAATCCAAGAATGCTGGCTGCAAGTATCTGCGGGATGACAATGAAGAAATTGAAAATGCCCATGTATATTCCCATCTTGTTCGAAGGCAATGAACCTGTAAGGATGGCATAGGGCATCGACAAGATGCTTGCCCATGCAAATCCGATTCCGAGCATGGGTATGACCAGCAGTAATGGACTTTTTATTATTCCGAACGACAAAAACGACAACCCGCCGATGAATAGAGCAATGGCATGTGTCAGCTTACGGCTTGTATGCCTTGCAATTACTGGCAGAAGAAAAGCAACAACTGCAGCAAAACCATTGTAAACGCCAAACAAAACCCCGACCCAGTTTGCACCCTCGTTGTACAATGCTGAACTTGTGTCGCTGGTACCGTAAACATGGCTGGTTACGGCAGCGGTGGTGTAAATCCACATGGCGAACAGGGCAAACCAACTGAAAAACTGGACCACGGCCAGTTGTTTCATGGTTGCAGGCATATTCACCATATCGGTAAAAATCTCGACCAACCCGTTGGTAGTGAGCTTTGCCCTTGTCAGACCAGAAGTAATGAACATTAAAATTCCAAATGCGATTAGCCCGCCTCCAAGAATATAAAGTTCCTTTTCGAGGTCCCGGAAATATACTACACCACTGATAATTGCACCAAAAACCAAAGCAATTAATCCGTTCCTGTTAAAAACCGGTATCAGATCTTTTGCTTTCCGGGTTTCAACCGTTTTCGGAACATTTAGTTCATGGTGCTCGTATGCCTCGAACTCCCTGAGTTGCTCGGGCGAATATTCGCGTGTACGGATGATGGTCCAGAGTACAGCAAGCAAAAATACCGAACCACCAAGATAAAAAGAGTATTTTACCGTTGGAGGAATAACCCCGGGATCGGCAACGTTTGCTATACCAAACCAATGATCGAGCACATAGGGTAGGACTGAAGCCACAACAGCACCGGTGCCAATAAAAAAACTTTGCATGGCAAAACCTGATGTCCGCTGTTCGGATGGCAACATATCGCCCACAAACGCCCTGAAAGGTTCCATGGTGATGTTTATTGAACCATCCATAATCCAGAGCATGCCCACGGCCACCCATAACCCGGGAGAATTGGGCATGATCATCAAAGCTGCTGAGGCCATAAGCGCCCCAATCAGAAAATAGGGCCTGCGCCGTCCTAACCGGTTCCAGGTTTTGTCGCTGTAATGACCCACAATGGGCTGCAGCAATAACCCGGTAACGGGTGCAGCCAACCAGTAAACAGCCAAACGGTCAACATCGCCGCCAAGAGTCTGGAAAATACGGGATACGTTTGCATTCTGGAGGGCAAATCCAAACTGGATACCCAGAAAGCCAAAACTCATGTTCCATATCTGCCAGAAATTCAGAGAAGGTTTTCTTTTCATCCTGAAATTATTAATGGTTTATTATTCGTGCTTCATGCACGAAAGCAGACTGGAGGAGTTGAAGAAAACTGAGATTAGATTGCCCTACAAATATATAAAAGTAATTCGTTAAAAACCAAACAATTAGCTTGACTATTATGTTCATTTTGTGGGGTGTGAGGATGAATTTCCAGATTTCAATCGTTTGCGGAAACCAAAAAAAATTTTTAAAAACCCTGAATTTTTGATGATCCCCTTATAATCAGGTCCCCTTCGAGCACTTTAACTTCGGGCACCCAGTTGTCATTTTTCTCCAGGATACGTTTTAAAAGCATTTCGGTGGCGGTGATCCCCATTTCGTACCCGTGTTGATCAACCGAGCTAAGCGACGGTTCGGTAATGCCCGAGAAACGTCCGTCGGAAAAACCTACCAGGGCCACATCGTCGGGCACTTTAAAGCCCTGTTTCTGGATGGTTTTCATCGCTC
>CAZMDP010000015.1:0-10798 GCA_964565015.1 uncultured Prolixibacteraceae bacterium
CTCAATAAATCAGGGTGAACCAGCGACCCCCTGATTATGAGTCAGATGCTCTAACTCCCGATTTAATCGGGGTGAGCTATGGGCCCTAAAAAATTCTTTAAAAAAGAACTCCCTTTAAAAAGGTTTGTATGTTTAGCGAATTAGCCACAAATAGCCAAATATTTTTTAATTTTACTATAGAGAAAAACCAGAAAAAGATTAGTATTAACCTTAAAATCAACATTATGGCATTTACATTACCGGCATTGCCTTATGCCAAAGATGCGCTTGAGCCCTATATCAGCGCACAAACCCTCGAGTTTCACTATGGCAAGCACCACCAGGCTTACGTGAACAACGTAAACAACCTGATAGTGGGTACTCCGTTTGAAAACGCCACCCTCGAAGAGATTATCAAAAAAGCCGACGGGGGCATTTTTAACAATGGAGCTCAGGTTTTTAACCACACGTTCTATTTTGAACAATTTTCGCCTGATGGTTGCCACGAGCCAAAAGACGAATTGAAAGCCGCCATTGAAAGGGATTTTGGTTCGATGGAGGCGTTCTACGAGCAATTTAACAAAGCAGCTGCAACGCTTTTTGGCTCGGGCTGGGCGTGGCTGGTAAAAACGACGGAGGGCAAACTTGAAATAGTTCAGACTTCAAACGCCGGATGCCCCATCAGGGATGGAAAAACACCGCTGCTCACCTGCGACGTCTGGGAACACGCCTATTATCTCGACAAACAAAACCTCAGGCCAAAATATATCGAGGATTTCTGGAAAGTCGTTGATTGGAAGGTCGTTTCGGAAAGGTTTGCAGAATAATTTCAGCGATCGTCCGGATTTATTATTTTTGAGGAAAATATAACCAATATATTATGAGTGCTGAAAAAGTTCTTGAAGTTATGAAAGCCGCAGGCAAACCCCTGAAAGCAGGTGAAATTGCCGAAGCTGCCGGCCTCGATAAAAAAGAGGTTGACAAAGCTATGAAAACCCTGAAGGCAGAAGGTAAAATTGTTTCGCCCAAAGTCTGCTTCTGGGAGCCGAAATAGGCATTACATTATTCGCCGGGTGCTGCAAAAGTGTCCGGCGAATATTTTTTCCAGCGAAGGTATTCGCCATCCATAAACTTGCCGAATTTTGAAGGTATATCTACCGAAACACTCAACAACTGGCCCGTAACAGGATGCACAAACTCAACTCCGGTGGCACAAAGGAACAATCCCTTTCCTTTCAGGATAAACCCGGGTTGGCCGTAAATTTTGTCGCCCAGAATGGGAAATCCCGCTCCCGACAAATGAATCCTGATCTGATGGGTACGCCCGGTTTCGGGAAAAAGGCGGAGCAAGGTGAGCCTGCCACTTACCAGCGATGGAACCGACCTTACGGTTTCGAACCTGGTAAGGGCTTCCTTTCCGTTTATCGGCGTATTGAAAACACTCTGCGAAGAAGGCTGGCCAATAACAACTGCATGGTATATTTTTACGATTTTACGCTCTTCGAGCACCGTGCCGAGGGCGATTCGTACCGACTGTGTTTTTGCAATTATCACCAATCCGCTTGTTGAACTATCGAGGCGGTGAATAGCGCGGGGAATGGTTAAAGCATCGGGTTGTTTTGAAGGACTAATATGTGCCCCGATACCATTTTCGAGGGTTTTGAACCGGTTTCCGCTCACCACAATGCCGGGAGGTTTGTTCACAATGGCCAGGTAATCGTCTTCGTACACAACATCGAGTGCAATCCTGTAAACTTTGTCGGGCACATGGTCTGGCTTTTCCCATTCGATACAATACCCAGGATAAAGGAGTTTGCCTGTTGAAGCAGGTTTTCCCTGAACAAATATTTCGCCAAGTTTAATTGCTTTCTTTACACCTGATTTGGTATCGAGCCCGGGGTATATTCCCGCCAGGTAATCGCTCAACCTCACTCCGTTGATTCCATCAGGGACAATATGCTGAAAACGTTTGCTCAAACCGGAATCATTATTTCAGAGGTACGAAAACCACATCCACCACATCGGCACCGGTAAAGAAATTCTGTGCAAACTGCCTTATGTCGCCGGTTGTAAACGAGGTTAGAATATTCTCATAATTATCGGGGTCGCTGTTGTTTATCCCCACCTGGTAATAGCGCGTCAACACATTCATCCAATATCCGTTGTTGGGTTTTGCCTGCTCTATCTCTTTCAGCATATTTTTCACCACTTTGTCGAGGTCTTCTTCGGTCGGGCCGTTTTTAACCAACAGATCGATTTCTCGGTAAATTATCGATTTCAGGTGCTGCGCCTTCTCCGGATCGGTATCGAAATTCATCTGTAACCTCTTTTCTTCACGGGGATGGCTTTCGTTTTGTGAACCCACACTAACGCCATAAGTTCCGCCCTCTTTTTCACGAATTTCTTCGATGTATCTGAGCCTCAATACTTCCCTAACCACATCCATTGCCAGGTTGCTGTGTGGTTTAAAATCGGAATTGTTCCTGAATGCAACCGTTACATTTGCTTTTTCGGTTTGCAGTGAAACAGGAATCTCTTTTTCGGTTAGCCCTGGAGGAAATCCCACATTGTTGTCAATCCACGATTCGGATCGGGGATGGTCGGTAATTGAACCAATGTATTTTTCGGCCAACTTTCGGGCTTCCTCTTCTCCGATATTGCCCACAATAAAGAATACAAAATCGCCGGCATCCATAAAACGGTCGCGGTAAATGGTTTCGATCTGTTCGAACGAGAATTGATTGAAAATATCGGGGGTAACCAGAATTGTCCGCTCGCTGTAGTTGGTAAAGATGCGTTGTAACGAATCGCTCATAATTTTCTGAGGATTGTTCTGCATATTGACAACTGCCGCTTCGAGACGGGTACGCATAGCATTGTAGGCATTTTCATCGAAACGTGGATGCTCGAAATAGAGATAAAGCAACTGGAGCAGGATTTCGAAATCGCGCGGGGAGGCGCTTCCGCTGAAAGTCTCGTAAAGGCTACCGAGACCAGGGCTGAGGCTCACATTTTTGCCGGCGAGCATGCGCCGTAGAGCTACGGCATCGAAATCGCCCACCCCAAAACTGCCGATAAAATTGCCCATTATGCTGGCAGCAGCAAGTTTTTCGGGACCAAATAGAGAGATGCCTCCGGGGCTCATGGCATATAGAATAACATTGTCTTTCTGGTAGTCGGCAAAGCGGTAAACCACTTTTGCCTGGTTGGCCAGGGTCCATTCCACCGCATTCATTTCAGAAAGATTTCGTGTTTTAACCACAGGCGACCCTTTCAATTTTTCGTTGATCAGCGATTCGGCAAGTGCCTCCTCCTGGTAGGGTTCGATATTACTGCTTTCAACTTCTTTTAGAATAGAAAGTGCTTCTTCTTCTGAAAGCAGTTTCACATCAGCTCCTTCAGGGCCCGTGACCACGATCACGCGATTTTCATCCCTCAACCATTCACTGGCTTTTGCCGACAGTTCTTCAACCGAAATTGAGGGTAGAATGGCTTGTACAAACTGCCACTCGAAATCCATGGAAACCAAAGGTTCGCCGGTAAGGTAATGGTTTACCATTCGACGTATATGCTGATCGTTGCTGATTTTATCCTGTTGTTTCCAGCGTGTTTCGGTCTGGGTAAGTATATTGCTTTTTGCCCTTTCGAGTTCCGACTCGGTGAACCCGTGCCGGTATGCACGTTTTGCTTCGGTATATAATGCCCTTAGTCCTTCGTCCATGCGGTTGGGGTGTGCGTTGAGCGATATGCTGAACACATTGTAACCCCTTGCAAACCCGCCGTATCCGATGCTTCCGCCAATAAACGGAGGATTTCCCTTTTGCAGCAGTTCGGCTATCCGTTCGCTCATCATGCGGTTAAAGAGGTTAATTACATAAGTACTCCTGAGGTAGTTTGCCGATTTATTTTCGGGCATTGTGCCTTCGTGTTTTACGTAAATGGTGAGCGAATGCGAAGTTGCTTCGGGATCGGTTGCTTTTACAAACAGGGTTTCTTCGTGGTATGGTATTTCGTGAAACACGCGTTCGGGGGCATTTTCTACTGCCTCTATCTTACTGAACAGTTCAATTATTTTTTGCTCCACCTGGTCAACATCAATATCGCCTACCACAGCAATGGCCTGAAGATCGGTACGGTACCAGTCGTGGTAAAAACGGCGAAGGGTTTCATATTCGAAATTATGGATCACATCAAGGCTACCGATTATGTCCCTTTCGGCATATTTCGAACCCTTATATAAAACGGGCATTATCTGTTTCTGCATCCTGAACCCGGCATTGCGCCTGGTGCGCCACTCTTCGGCAATTACGCCCCTTTCGAGGTCGATTTCGTCCTCTTCGAGCAGAAGAAAATCCGACCAGTCGTGCAGGATCAGCAGGCAGGTATCGATTAATCCGGGTACATTAACAGGAATATTACTGAGGTTATACACCGTTTCGTTCTGCGAAGTATAGGCATTTATGTTGCGCCCGAATGCCACTCCATGCCTTTCGAGCGTATTGATGATCCCTTTGCCGGGGAAATTTTTAGTGCCATTGAAGGCCATGTGTTCAAGAAAATGGGCCAATCCGTCCTGTGTGTCGTCTTCGAGAAGTGCACCCACATTCTGGATAATGTAAAAACTTGCCCTTTCTTTTGGTTCCTGGTTGTGGCGCAGGTAATAGGTCAGCCCGTTATCGAGCCTTCCGATCCGGATCGCCGGATCGACCGGCAAGGGTTGAGCTTCTGTTGGCGAAACCAGGAATATTAAGCAACTGACCAACATTATCAGGGCAATCAGGATTATTTTTCCGATATTCATATTGTATTTTTTATTTTTCAATTAAAAGAATTTCCATCGTTGAATTAAACGAATAGTACAACTTCAAAATTACACATAATTTAAGTGTATAACACAAAAAGACAAAGGCCGGAAAAACTCCGGCCTTCATACTTTCTCCTTCTGCCTTTCGCATAGGTATTGCGTTACAATTTTATCGGGACACCATTATAAAAATCAAGGATTTTTGTCCTGAAAATATATTCGTATTTCGACTGTAGCAATTGCGACTGAGCTGCAGTCAGGTTGTTTTTCATCTGGTTGTACTCCACGGTGGTCACCATGCCCACATTGTATTTCTCCTCGGCATACCTGAATGCTTCGGAGCTGGCTTCCACAGCTTTTTCGCTCGAAATATACCTTTTCAATGCAGCAATGGCATTGGTATAAGCCTGTTCGATATCTTTCTGCAGGATATTCCGGTTGTTTTGCAACCTGAACTCATAATCCATAATCTGAAGCTGGGCGTTCGATATCCCTGTCCTGACCTGGAACTTGTTGAATATTGGTACTGAAAGCGTAAACCCGAATCCGTAGCGCTGATTATTGGTGAGCTGCTTCGACAAAGGTATAATCCTGCGATTCAACGGATTATTGTCGATGGCTTCGGTGTAATTGTCGTTATAGTTGTTGTAGTAATTTGCCCCGAAACTCAAACGTGGTAACCTTGCAGCCTTTGCCTGGTCGAGCATACGGTGTGCACTTTCGACCCGCAGCTGTGCGGCCAGTATTTCGGGCCGTGTCTGCACGGCATTCCTGAAAATTTCGAGCGAATTGAAATTGGTGGTGCTGGTATGCAGATCGGGCAAAACGGGCTTTTCAATGCGAAACGATTTCGACATGGGAAGTTCGAGCAACTGATACAGATTAAGATACGATAGCTGGATACGGTTCTGGCTGTTGACCAGTTGAAGTTCTTCGCGTGCCAGTTGCGCCTCAATCTCGAGCAGAGCCCCTCTTGCTACGCTTCCCGCCTCGACCAGTTGCCGGGTGCGGTTAATCTGGAGCCGGGTTACTTCCATCTGGTTCTCATCGATCAGGGCCAACTCTTCTGCAAAAAGAATTTCGAGGTATAGCGCCGCAATGGTCAGCATCAGGTCATCTTTTGCCTTTTGCATATCCTGCATGGATGCTTTCAGGTCGAGTTCGCGTTGCTTAATGGCATTTTGCAGGGTAAATCCGTTCCAAAGGGTAAGATCGGCGCCCAGACCACCGGCAACACTGATTGAGTTGGTGTTTTCGTAGGTGTTCTGAAATGTCAGCGATCGCCCGTAGTTGTAATTGTTCCCGATCTGTCCGTTGAAACCAGGCAAACGGTCGAATTTCGACTGGTTGAGCTGGTTCTCCTGGTAACGTACCGATAATTGCTGCTGCTTGATCTGGATGTTGTTTTCCAGTGCATAGTCGATACACTGCTGCAGCGACCAGGTCTCCTGCGCCGTCAGACTTTTGGTTGCCGACAGCATCATTATTCCTATTAATATTCCGATTATCTTTTTCATCCGTAAAAATTGTTTCGCTTATTAATGGTCGGATGGAATTTGCCAGCGAAAAATATTCGTTTTCGGTTTGTCCCGCCTAAGCGGAATGGCTCATTTCATCGAATTATAGGTATTAAAATTTAGGCAAAATTACATTATTGATTGGATTATGACTTAGCATTCTGCTTAGCTTTCTTCGGATCAACTTTTTCGCCTTTAAGTTTGTCATTGAGGGTAAGGCCTTCCAATATTTCGATGTTGATACCGTCGGACAAACCGGTTTTTACATTACGTTTCTCGAACTGTTGCTCACCTTTTTCAACTTCAACAAATGCCGAATCGTTTTCAAATTTCAGCAGACCTTCGGGAATGGTAAGCACACTATCGCGCCTGGCCAGAACAATATTTGCATTGGCGCTGTAACCCGACCGAATGAACTGATCTTTTCGGAGCAGAACATCGGCCCTTATTTCGAACTGAATGGCGCCGTTTTCGGTTTTGCCTTTCGGGGCGATGTATTTCAGCACGGCGTCGAATTTTTCATTGTCGATGGCACCAATGGTGAGTTCGATGTTCATGCCTTCGGTAATCTTACCCACTTCGGTTTCGTCAACTTTTCCGTTGAAAATCATGTCGTTCATATCGGCCACTACGGCTATGGTGGTTCCCGCATTGAAAGTGTTTGCCTGAATAACCGAAAATCCTTCCTTTACCGGCACGTCGAGAACCATACCATCGATGGTTGACCGTATCAGGGTATTGGTAGTTTTTGCCGATGTTTTGGTTACGCCTTTACGGATAAGCTCCAGGTTATTTTCGGCAGCCTCGAATTCTTCGCGGGCCGAATTATAGGCCAGGTTGGCCTTTTGATATTCTTCGCGCGAAATAACCTGCTTTTCGTATAAGGTAGTCTGTCTTTCGAAGTCGATTTTTGCGTCCTCAAAATTCAGTTTTGCACGGTTCACCCGCGATTCGGCATTGTTCAGGTTGACCATATCGGGGATGATGTTTACCCTGGCCAACACATCTCCTTTACGCACCATGGTACCGGGTTCGATAAATAGTTCTTCGATTATCCCCGAAACCTGAGGCTTGATTTCAATCTCTTTGCGGGGCTCAACAGCTCCTGTTGCCACTGTTTTTTTAACAATGGTGTTGATTTCGGGGGTTTTCACTTCAAATACTTCGGCCTTGGGTTGCGATTTTTTGTACAAAAACCCAAGTGTTCCCATAAATATGGCTGCCAATACAACCAATCCGATAATTCTGAATACTTTTTTCATGGCTTTTATTTATTTGTTTTTTAGATAATTTCTAATATTCTGATCTTCATTATACTAATTACTCATTACTCTTCCCTGAGCGCTTCAATGGGCTTAATGCTCAACGCCCTTTTTGCAGGAATGGAACCGGCAAACAAACCGGCAACAACCAGCACGGCCAATGCCGCAAGGGCAATGTTGATGTTTACTTCGGGGTGCCTGAAAAACATTTCGTTACTACCCTGGTTCTGGCTGTCGATTACCCTGCTGACCAGCTCGAGTAACCCGACTCCGAGCGACAGACCAATGTAGCCGGCTACGGTTGTTAGTACAACGCTTTCGAGCATAATCTGCGAGATTATTGTCCGCGGCCTGGCACCCAACGCCCTTTGTACCCCAATCTCTTTGGTACGTTCGCGAACTATCACCAGCATGATGTTGCTGACCCCGATTACTCCGGCCATTAATGTGCCGATTCCTACAATCCAGGTCAGAATTCCTATACCAAGGAATAATCCGCTGATCTGCTGGAACTGTTTTTCGATGTTTACACTTCGGATAGCCTGTTCGTCGGTTTCGGCAATCGAGTGCCGCTTTTTGATGATCGACTTCACTTTCTCTTCCACTACGGTAACCGGCACTCCGGGCTTTGCAGTAATGGCCAGAAAATGAACCTGGTTACCCAAATTATAGGTTTGTTGCATGGTGGTAAATGGAAGGAATATCGATTCTTCGGACCGCCCGTTTATGTTTACGCGGGTTTCGGGCTTTATTACGCCCACAACCTGATAATATACCCCCGAAATTTTCAGGTATTCCCCAAGTGGGTCTTCGCCGGCATCGAACATGGTTTCGTAAACCTGCTCCCCGATTACGCAAACCTTGCGTTTGTCGCGTATGTCCATGTCGTTTATCCACCGGCCTTTAACTATTGTATATGGATCTATCTTCACATATTCGGGATAATCGCCCTTAATGTTGTACGATCCGGTCTGTTTACCCCTGATCACATTGGCGGCATCGTTCCAGCGACCAAAATTTTTCGGGGTAATGTATTCTATTTCGGGAACATGCTTCTTCAGATATTCCAGGTCGTCGGAGTCCATGTTCCAATATCGTCCGCGTTTAAAACCCTTGTAAGGTTCGCTGGTTCGGTCGGTCCATAAGAACGCCGAGTTGGTAGCAAATTTTGCAACGCCCTCCACAATGCCGTTTTTCAGCCCGTTACTGGCTCCCGACATCACGATCAGCATAAATATGCCCCAGAATACCCCAAAGGCGGTCAGCAGGCTGCGCACTTTGTTTTTGGCCAATGCGTGCCATATTTCATTCCAACGATCAAGATCAAACATAACTTTTAGTTTACAGTTCAGAGTTTACAGTTCATCCCGCCCAAAGTCGGGACACGGCAGTTTACAGTTTGGGTCAATGACTCGAAAGCCACTGAATCACAGAATAACCCCCGATTTAATCGGGGCACAATATCACATTTCTTATTCATCGCGAAGGGCTTCAATGGGTTTAACACCGGCTGCTTTGCGTGCAGGGACATATCCTGCCAAAGCGCCCGAAATAATAAGGATCAGCGTAGCCGAAACCGCTGTGGCAAAATCGACCGTAGGGTTACGGAAGAAAATCTGGTCGCCTCCGCCCCCTTCAAGCATTTTCTCAAGAGCGAAGTTTAGACCCTCCATCAGCCCGACACCCATTACCAGACCAATATACCCTGCCACGGTGGTAATCAGGATCGATTCGAGCAGTACAAGACCTATTACCGATGCGGGTGAGGCGCCTAATGCTTTTCTTACACCAATCTCGCGGGTGCGCTCCTTCACAAGAATCAGCATAATGTTGCTTACGCCTACAATGCCGGCTATGAGGGTACCAATACCGATAATCCATACAAACATGCGGATTGCCTGGAATATTTTCATGGTGCGGATATACTCTGTCAGCATATTGAATGAGCCCATTGCCCTGCGGTCGGAAGGATCGAAACTGTGCCGGCGGGCCATCTGCTGTCTTATATTCTCGCTGATGGCTTCAGCCTCTTCAACCGTTTTCACCATGTCGGTAGTAATGGCAAAAGTATGTACCCGGTTGCCCCCGCCATAAAGCCGCTGTGCGGTTGAAAAAGGCATGTATGCCTGACGGTTATCTCGGGCGCGCGGGTCGAACGATACGCCCACCACCATGAAGGGAACTGTACCTATATTCACGTATTGTCCTATAGGGTCTTCGTCCCTGAATAAGGCTTTTCGGATATCGTCGCCAATGACAACCACTTTGCGGAAATCGTTCATGTCGATGTCGTTGATAAAGCGCCCCGAAGACAATTTTATTTTTTCCATATCCTGCAGCGACGGGAAGCAGCTCACGGTATTAAACGAGCCATATTCTTTTCCGTACGAAAAAACAATGTCGCTCCTCAGATAAAACCTCGATGAAACCTGGTCAACCCCGTCGGCTTTATTTTTCAGGAAGTCATAATCCTCGTTGGTAAACCTGATTTCGCGCCCTTCTTTCAGGCCATGATAGGGGATTGAGGTCCTGCCGGTCCACATCCACATTATGTTTTCGGCATTGTCGGCAAATTCTTCGCGCACTCCGTTCTGAAGTCCGTTGCCCGAACCCAGGAGCACCATCAGCATAAAAATTCCCCAGGCTACCGAAAAACCTGTGAGAAAAGTACGAAGCTTGTTTTTACGGATGGTACTTATTATTTCCTGCCAGATATCGATGTCAAACATATTCAGGTGTATTAGGCCAGTAATTTTTCGCGGTACATTTTCAATTCGCCATTTTTGATCACTTCTTCGATTACCCCGTCCTTCAGGCGGATAATCTTTTTGGTCATGGCAGCGATATCATGTTCGTGAGTTACAATAATTACGGTAATACCCTGTGCGTTCACCTCTTTCAGGATTTCCATTACTTCGAACGAAGTGGTGGTATCGAGCGCTCCGGTGGGTTCATCGGCAAGTATAACCTTCGGTTTCGAAATCAGCGCCCTGGCTATGGCAACCCTTTGTTTCTGTCCGCCCGATAATTCGCTCGGCAGGTGGTCGGCCCATTCTTTCAGCCCCATACGGTCGAGATACTCGAGTGCGATCATATTCCGTTTTTTACGGCTTACTTTCTGGTAATACAGGGGCAATGCCACATTCTCTTTGGCATTTTTAAACGAAATAAGATTGAACGATTGAAAAACAAACCCAATAAGCTCGTTGCGGAGCATCGCGGCTTTGGTTTCATTC
>CAZMDP010000016.1:0-10770 GCA_964565015.1 uncultured Prolixibacteraceae bacterium
CGTTGCCCATACCTCCCCCAAATCTGACTGCATCGACCGATATGGTTTCACCTGGATTACCATCGAGGCCAACATAAACACCCTGTTCAGCTCCGTTGACCCGTTCCCTGGAAAACCTGAAAGTTCCAAGGTAATTCCATGTTCCGCCAGCCATCTGCTGATTAACCAGAAACCCGGTTTTTCCCGATAAATGTTGTACGGTATATTTCACCTCAGAGCTTCGGTTTTCGCCCGGTTGCCACGATACATAAACTGCGTAGTCGCCATAAGGTAGATCCGGTATAAAACCAACTTTTGCGTTACTTCCCGGCATGGACTGATATTGAAGCGAGCTTCCCATTTCGAAAGGGTTTTCTCCCGAAAAAAGTGTATCACTTAATAAAAATCCTTTAGGCAGAAGAACAGGCTCTATTCCGTCGGGTAATTTCATTCTTGCCTCCGTGGAGGACCGGTCATTATCCACCACAACTTCAAGGCTTTGAGGGTCGCGTTCAACAAGGAGAAAAACCGTTGCGCCGCTGTTTTCGAGCATAGGCACCAGGTAAGGCAGTACAAATCCACGGGTAAATAAATCCTCTACGGTAGTAAACAAACGGGCGCGCTGCCATTCCCACCTGTCGAGTTTCGACTCGTAGTACCATCCGTGGCTAGGCCATAGTGCTATGTTGTTCAGCAACAAACCTTTCTGAAATTTTTCGGCGCCAATTTTCCTTGTTAGCGGTATCCTGCCATCTGTTGGGGTAGATTGCCGGTTTTTGTCGGGCACCGATTCTTTTCTGAAAGCATTTGGCACCAACTCCTGTAAATTCTTTCCATCGGTGTAGAATTCTATTTTATAATCTCTGTACCGCCGTTTGAGGGTACCCTTTACCGAATTTTCAAGTGCCGAAACCATCTCTTCGCGCACAGGCAGGTACGACAATGGCCTGCTGAAAAACAACCGGATGGTTTTTTGCTCTTCAACTACCGAAACAGAATCAATTGAAATTTTTCCCACATGATGCCATTCGGAAAAGATATTTTCCCACTTTTCGAGTTGCCTTTTTAATCGTGCCAAATTTTTAGATTGAACTAAAAAAGGTAGAAAAAGAAATAAGATAAAAGATAATTGATAGATTAAACTTTTATTTGTAATTGGCCTAAAGATGGGCATAATAAAGCTTGTTTTATAATTATGAAATATATTATAAGCATTCTATATTTTGAGCTTTTCAAAAATTACCAATGAATCTTTTCCCATTTTGGAGAAGGCAAACCATTTCTTTCCCAAATCTTTAAGAGAAGCGCCTATATGATAGGCATCAGTTTTATCGACCAGGAGAAATCTATCATGTGAGGCATCAAATGTTGATATATTAAGCCCTCCGTATTGTGAATTAAATCTTTTAACATCCTCAAGCAAAGTACGTTTTATTGTTTTTGTGTATTTCGTTACTTTTAAATTATGATTCTTTTTTCCAAATAATGAAAGTACTGTTTCGTCCACAAAATTATCAATCAATATCAAACTGTTCTGGGCACTTTTAATCAATTCGCTAACAAATAGCCAGGCATCAAAAACCTGCCCATCAAAAAAAATCCCTTGTTGCGGTTTAAGTGATTTTTCCTCCATGGCATTAAGTAAAATTTGAACTTTGTTGTCGGTTTCAATTTGTTTACTTTCAACATGTTGTATCCGTTGTAAAAGATTTGCATTCTCCAGCAAAAAATGGCGCATCTCCACAAAGGCATGCATAATTATGACACTGGTTTTCACGGCTGTTTCTGAATTAAGCACTGCAGAAAGCATAGCAACACCTTGCTCTGTAAAAGCATAAGGGAAATATCTTCTTCCGCCTCGTTCATTTGAGGTGCCATTTTGGAACCTCAAATCTTCATATTCTTTTTTAGTAAGCTGAAACATAAACGCTTGAGGGAAACGTTCAGGATTACGCTTTACAGCCCTGTTCAGGTATTTGGTCTCAATTCCATACAATTCTGCAAGATGTTCATCAAGCATCACCTGTTTGTTGCGAATATTATAAATTCGGTTAATTATATATTGTTGATATTTCTGAATTGAATTCTCCGCCATTTGTAGGGCGTTTAATAAACAGTCATTTATTATTCAATATTCCAATGAAATAGTTTGAAGCCTTACCAAAAACATCAAACAAAAAAATTATCAAGCTCAAAAATAGGAATTAATTGTTTAAGAATTTGTAATAAAATATTTTCAATCTCATCTCAATTTACATTAAATTCGTAACAATTCTGAATAAAAAGTCCTATGAAACAAATTGTCCATTTTGCCATTATTATTATGGTATTTAATGCATGTAGCAGAAATTTAATCACCCTCGAAACCTTACTGAAAGAAATGACCAATCGCGAGAGTCTGGCCAGGTTCCCATATCCAGAATATACGCTTAAACAATTCAGCAGCTACGATCGGGCAACGACCCATCCTGGCGACAGTACCTGGTTTGCCAACTGGGACCGCTCCATGTTTATCCGAACCGAAGAAAACCAGGGCCGCAAGGAGTATGTAATGTTCGATGCCGATGGACCTGGTGCCGTGGTGAGGTTCTGGATGACTTTTGCAGGCGAAAATTCGGGCAGGGGTATTATGCGTATCTATTTCGACAAAAATAAAACGCCGGCTACCGAAGGAACGGCATTCGACATCCTCAGCGGGGAGCTCCTTGCCCGATTTCCATTGTCGGCGTCAGTATCGGAATTAACGCGTTACGAAAACCGTGGGCACAACCTCTATTTGCCCTTGCCTTATGCCCGCCACTGCAAAATCACCTACGAAAGTGAGAATATTAAAGATGCCGGCGCTAAAACCGGCGGAGAGGCAGTTTACTACAACATCAATTACCGAACATATACACCAGGCACAAGGGTTGAAACATTTTCATTGGCCAACCTCCGTAAGATTGAGCCATTGATTGAACAGGTAAACAAAAAACTGGCTTCGTTCGGCCGCGAACCTGAAGGGAATATGTCCAGCCAAAGTTCACAGGGCATAATCGCTCCCGGAGAATATTTATCGTTGGGGCTTACGGGTAAAAATGCCATACGGAGGATAAGGTTGAAAACTAATCCGCAAATGGAGCCACAGTTTTTCAGGTCGATGGTGATAGAAATGATTTTCGATGGCCGGAAAACCGTTTGGGCACCCGTGGGCGATTTCTTCGGTACCGGTTATCAACTCAGGCCTTCGGATACCTGGTACACTTCGGTAAATGACGATGGTACACTCGAGTGTTATTGGGTAATGCCTTTCAGGGAGAATGCCCAAATCCGCATTCACAACTACGGGAAATTACCTACCCCATTGGTTGAGGTCGAATTATGGGCTACACCCTGGAAATGGGACAAACGGTCGATGTATTTTGGCAGTTCCTGGCATCAGTACACACATTTGCAAACCGGCGAACAGAAAAACAACGAAGGTGGCGGCGGATGTTTCGATCTAAACTATGTAACCCTTAACGGGAAGGGTGTTTATGCCGGCGATGCCATTTCATTGTTCAATACGGTTTATGCATGGTGGGGCGAAGGCGACGAAAAAGTGTATGTCGACGGTGAAACTTTCCCATCGCATATCGGAACCGGAACTGAAGATTATTATGGTTATGCCTGGTGCCGGCCCGAAAAATTCACCAACCATCCGTTTATTGCTCAACCCGATGGCAGCGGAAATTTCTGGCCGGGTTATTCGGTAAACATCCGTCAGCGCAGCCTCGACGCGATCCCTTTCAACACTTCGCTTCAGTTCGATATGGAAATGTGGCACTGGACTAAAGCCACCATAAATTTTGCACCGGTTACCTGGTGGTATATGCTGCCCGGCGGACAAACCAACATTAATCCCGACATGGAAGGCATCACTGCGCAGTTGGTTTTACACCGGAGCGATATAATACAGCCGGTCATCAAAGATGGTTTGATGGAAGCCGAAAATATGAAACTTATAAATGTTACGGGCGGCAATATCAGTTACCAGAATTCTGACCGCTGGGGATGGAGCCAGAATGTACAGCTTTTCTGGACAGGCGGCAAGCCCGGCGACGAAATGGAACTGGCATTTATCAGCGACAGGCAATTCGATACCCATTTGACCGCCCGGTTTACCATAGCCCCCGATTATGGTACCGTAAGGTTGAAAATAAATGGGAACCCGATTCCCGGCTCTTTCAACCTCTATAACCCCGAAGTAGCCACACGGGAAATTTATTTAGGCCGCATACGGATACTCGAAGGCGAAAACAGGCTTTCGGTTTCGATCGTTAACCCAAGTCCAATGGACGGAAGGGCATATTTCGGGCTCGATTTTTTAAGATTCAGTAATTAATGATTCGGTATTTTATCTTCCAGAAACCTGCTCACCTCTTTGCCATAACCCTCGATGGAAATATGTTCGGGATAAACAGAAACAATGGCAAAAGCGTTTTCGTCGCCCTCTACCATTCCCCGAAACATCAGATGGTGAATCCCATCATTTAGAATATGCTGGCTAATATGCCCATGACCTGCCAGGTAAGCATAAACATTCGGAAACTTATTGATAATATCATTTACCGCGGAGGAGTTCCACAACCGTCCTTCGGTTTTTTCAGAATGAATGGGGAAATGACAAGATATAATCACCCTTTCATTTTGGCTGTTCGCCTTTTTGAGTTCTGCATTAAGCCATTTCAGTTGCTTTTGACCAAGTGCACCATTCCATGGCTGTGCTTGTGGTAAACCATTCAATTTCAAATCTTCCATAAGCGATGATGCAAAAATATTTTCTTTTGTGCCAGGCTTTTTCGTATAAATACTGATATCATTGCCATTAAGTACAATAAACCGCCATCCTTGTTTCGAAAAAGAATAATGGAGCCTTTTCAGGTTCATATAACGCATGGTTTGCCTACGATTGGGGTTTTCAGGATCGAAATCGTGGTTACCGGCCACATGGTACAAGGGCATTTTCAGTTTTTGGGTAATGGCATTCAATGTGTCGAACCCACTCATTTTGTCGTTGATAAAATCGCCAAGGCTAATTACAAAGGCAACTTCCGACCGGTTAAACTGATCAACCGCATCAGCAAGTTTTTCAGGCGATTTTCGGTAATGACGGGTCCCCCAATCAGGAATATCGGCATATTGAACATCGGCTACAACCCCGAAAGAAAAAAGCGGACGCTCAAAGGTTTGTGAAAAAACCGATCCGTAAATAATCCCAAAAATGATCAGGAAAATAAGCCTGAAATTTAATTTAACATCAAAAATTATCATAAATGCATATTTGTTTTTACCCATCAACTTTTTGGCAATACTCCTGTTCAATGGTATTTCCTGTAAAGAGTATTTCATGGTAAAGTAACAAAAATGTATCTTCGCTAAATGTTCAATAATCATCAAATAATTAATATGGGCAGGTTAAATCTGACTTTTCTGGCTTTGTTGCTCCTTGTTAAAATCGGTTCATCTCAGCATATCAGCGAAGCCATTCAACAATGGTACGACAATAAATACTCCATGTTTATCCATTTTGGGGTTTATTCCGAAATGGGCGGAGTATGGAACGGCAATCCGGTAACCACGGGCTACAGCGAACAAATTCAGATGTGGGGCGGCATTATGTCGGATGTGTATGAAGAATTTGCATCCACTTTTAACCCTACCGGTTGGAATGCCGATTCGGTTGCCATGCTGGCCAAAGCTGCCGGAATGCGGTCTATCGTAATCACCTCTAAACACCATGATGGTTTTTGTATGTACCATTCGGCCCATACCCGTTTTAATATTGTGGATGCAACACCATTTAAACGCGATATCCTGAAAGAACTCTCGGAAGCATGTGCCAGGCACGGATTGAAGATGGGCCTTTATTTTTCGCTGGTTGACTGGACTTTACACCCATGGACCACGCATAACGCAAATCCAATTACGCCGGCTCACCATGAATTCAACAAAAACCAGATCGCAGAACTGCTTTCCAATTATGGCCCCATTTCGGAGTTGTGGTTCGATATGGGTTCTCTTACCCATCAGCAAAGCAAGGAACTTTATGATCTGGTGAAGAAGCTTCAGCCCGACTGCATGGTGAGCGGCAGGTTAGGCAACAACCAATACGACTTTTGTGTAATGGGCGACAATGAATATCCCGATTATAAAATTGATGCGCCCTGGCAGACACCCGCATCCATTTTTCACGAAACATGGGGCTACCGCTCATGGCAAAAGCGGGAAGACGTGGAAGGTAAAACCCGCGAAAAACTTTTGAGCCTTCTTAAAGTAGTCAGCAGGGGAGGAAATTACCTGCTAAACATAGGCCCGAGAGGCGACGGAACGGTGGTACCCTACGAAGCAAAGGTCCTTACCGGAATTGGCAAATGGCTCGAAAAAAACGGTGAAGCCATTTATGGTACTAAAGCCAATCCGTTCCCAGGGTTTTATCCATGGGGCGAGATAACGGTAAATGGGAATACAGTCTTTCTCATTCTTTCAGGCGAAAAAACCGGCAACATCGAACTTCCCCTTTATTCGGGAAAAATCATGTCGGCAAGTGTGGTTGGCGAGCCCGCATCGGGAGTCAGTTTCCGTAACCGAAGGCAATCGGTATCGGTAACCATCCCCCCCTCGCTTTATACAGGCAACGATATCAGGGTAGTTGCCGTACAGTTCTCGTCTGACTTTATGCCGGCACCAACCAAAATTCTCGATTCGCGGTTAACCTGGCTGGGATATGACAATGCTACAAAGCATTTCAGCTATGCCTGTATCGACTATTACAACAACCACCGAAGCGTGGTAAAGCAGTCGTGGAACTTTACAGCACCCCGTGGTGAGTCCATTCCCGAAATATTTTACACTGCCGGTGAAGCCGGAAAACAGGTCGAACTGACCTGGAATGGTGAAAAGGAGATTGTAAAACTTGAGAATGGAACTCCAGTTCAATTGAACGAAACATCGAAAGTGTTATGGAAAAACAGGTTTACAACCGGCCCCGTACGCAGCAGTTTCGATCGGGTGCATGGCCCGGTTGACCAGCCTATCGACCCAATGCAGGTTTGGGGGCGCAACCTGAAATGGGAAAAGCAGGAAAACTGGAAAAACAACACAGAAGAAAAGTTTGGGACTCGCCAGCGTGAATCGTTTTATGTTTTGCAGGAAATTGAAGCCGAAACTTCGGCCGATGTAATTGTTGGCCTTTACAGCGGCGACGGAATACAGGTCTGGCTGAACGGCGAACTTTTGGTGATGCACAATAATGAGCGCGGCAGCCGGTTGAACCACGACCTGGTATTGCTGCAGCTTAAACAAGGTAAAAACCAGTTGCTCGTCAAGTTTTATAACCGGTTTGGATTTGAATCGGCCTATAAAATAGATACCCAACCTGATCAGGTAATTTATGGTAAAAAATTGAATACCCGACAATTTAACCGTCGGGAACTGAACACGCTCGAAATGAAACTTTTCAATCCTGAAACGCCTCACGACCCAATCAGGTTAAACAACATAAGAATTGAGTTATGAACATTGCAGTACTCGACGGATATACCCTGAACCCGGGCGACCTGAGCTGGAAACCTCTTGAAAAACTGGGAAACCTCACTGTTTATGACCGTACCCCTCCCGAAAAAACCATTGAACGGGCAAAAAACGCTGAAGTGGTTTTTACCAATAAAGTTATTATCGGCAGGGAACATATTGAACAATTGCCGCACCTGAAATTTATCGGAGTTCTGGCAACCGGTTACAATGTGGTGGATATAAAAGCGGCAACCGAAGCAGGAATTGTAGTTTGCAACATTCCGGCATACAGTACAAACTCTGTTGCCCAAATGGTGTTTGCCCATATCCTCAATTTTACCCAAAGGGTCGGGCTTCATGCACAGCAGGTACGTACTGGGCATTGGAGCAGCCATACCGATTTCTGCTTCTGGAACACCCCACAAACCGAAATTGCGGGTAAAACACTCGGGATAATCGGGTATGGACGTATCGGGCAACAAGTAGCCAAAATTGGCGATGCATTCGGAATGAAAATTATTTCTCATAACCGGAGCGTAAAAAAAGATGTGGCCGCCCATTTCGGGCAAGTATCCCTTGAGGAGGTTTTCCGCGAAAGCGATTTTCTGAGCATTAACTGCCCGTTAACCAACGAGAACGCAGGTTTTGTAAATGCAAAAACCTTAGGTTTGATGAAACCAACTGCCTTTCTGGTAAATACCGGACGAGGGCCGTTGATCAATGAATACGACCTTGCAAATGCGCTTAATACAGGAAAGATTGCTGGTGCCGGCCTCGATGTGCTTTCTACTGAACCACCCAGCCCTGATAATCCGCTGTTAACTGCTAAGAACTGTTTTATTACCCCACACATTGCATGGGCAACTTTTGAAGCCCGTCAAAGATTAATGCAGATTGCTATTGATAACCTGAAAGCGTATCTGGATGGGAAACCGGTTAATGAGGTGAAAGGCTAATTCTGTTTTTTCTCCTATTGACTGGTTATATTTTTTACCGTAACTTGTAAGGGAATTTTAATGGCACAAACCAATGAAAATACCTTACTTCAATGTTACGGGTGCCAGAAAGACACTCATAAACAACAATATACGCCCAAAACCAATTTCCGGGCGCAGGCAATTTGTAAAGACAATGGGATTAGGGGCTTTGGCGGTAAACCCGGCAGTCGATCTTATTCAAACGATCGCACGCGAGCCATTCACCATAAACACCGGCGACAATTTTTTAACTGTCGTAAGGAATGGCCTAAAAGCCTGGGAATTGAATAGTGAAGTTTTAGGAAGAAATGCCGTTATCCGAATCAAGCGTGAAAACGGTGGATGGTATTTTGAAGTGGAAAATGCCTGCTTCCCCGGAACGGATTACATTTTCAGTTTCAGTGGAAATATTCTTCCATCTTACAGACGATGGGTTATTCATTTTATTTCTGACGAATTACAGGCAGATACATCTGTTGATTTTATTGAATTCCTTGACAACAATAAATCTATATCGGGCAAAATCAATGGAGATATCCTATTTTCAAAACTCTCGGAAGATAGTAAACTCGCTGCAAAGGGGGCATTGGAGTGGGAACTGACAACCCACTGGAAAATGACTTTTAAAGGGAATGAACACATTTTTCTTACTTATTGCGGCCATAAAATTCCGATTTCGGAGTTTTCGATGAAACCAAAAAGCCCGATTCCGGGATTTATTTATGCCGTAATCAGAAATGGTACAAGAATAGAAATGTTAACAACAGGGAACACTCCTTTTTTCCTCAAAAATTTGCAGCATAACCATAAAATACTCTTCGACGAAATTGAACCTACAGAGCAGCTTATCATTTATTCCGGTATCGACCGTAAAGGAAATATTCCCTCAAAGATTTTATACACACATGCATCCGAAAAAAACATATCCTATGATGCCGGGTTGGGAGAACCATTCCGTTTCAGGGGTTATTTCTTCAGCGCATTTTTTTCTGATGTACAATTGCCTCAATTTTATTTATCGTCTAAGCTTTGCGAAGGTGGACAATGGATTGGCAACCCCATCGGTTCATTTGCGCTGATACGGAACAATAACCTTCCCGATTTTGAAGCTTACGGCTATGGCAACCAGGTGGTTACTACCAATTTTGAGCCAAGGTTAAAAGCATTTCTGCCCAACATTGAAGGGGGATTTTCCCAACCTTCGTTTTTTGCCGATTCACCTGTTATACGGATCGAGGATCAGCAGCCGGTAAGGCGGACTATCAATCCGGCCATTAAAAATGTACAGGCGCCAACAGTTTCTCCGCCGCCGGTAAATGTGCCCGAAGAGGAGAAGCAACAACAGGATCCGGTGCGTCCTCAAAGTACGGCACCTGCCCAACGCACCGCAGAACCTCAGCAACAGGACCCGGTGCGAAGGCCGGCAGCTACACAACCGGTGCGTGAGGCCGAACCTCAGCAGCAAGACCCGGTAAGGCAGGCGACGCAACCAACTATTCAGGTCGGGTTCGATAAAATCAGGTTCAGGCCTCGAAAGGCTATGAGCCTGAAAGTTTTAAGGCCCGAAGACCTGGTCTGGCTCGAGTTCGAGTTCCATAATTTTAAATTTTCCAATAAAGGACAATCGTCGTATCTCGAACTCGACAATCAGAAAGAACCAGGGGTTGTGGTTATCCAGTTCCCTACACAGCATACCCTCGAAGAGGCCTGGTACGAAACCACTTCGGCCGATACCGGAAAATCGGAAGAAATCAGGCTTCCCGCAAGGCACATCCGGGCACAGCAAAGCAGGCTGGTTTATGAATTGGAAGCCGGCCATCCGGGTTTCGAGCTAACTATGGAACAGCTCATGGATTGGTCGAAATACAGGCTACGTGTCCACCCGCGTGCCTGGATTAAACTTCCCGAGTTGGTAAACCTGCAGCCTGTTACGTTTTCACCGCCTTCGCAACGTTCGGCTACAACCTTTGTTCCAGTTTTGCCCTCTACCATAACATCCAACGATTTTGGCCTCCGGATAGCTGAAAAATCACCTTCAAGGATTGCACGTACCGAAATTTATAATGAAACCGCACTGACAAAAATACTTCCTGCCGACAGGGCTACTTCTCTTGGACCAACATTCGACATCAGCAAACTTAAAGTCGATATGAAAGTTGGACCAATACCTGCGCTCAGTACTTCAGTCGAAGCGCCTGCATTGCTCTATATTTCGCCCAACCAGGTGAACGATTTTAATCACCTTACCTCACCAAAATTCCGCGACGTTGACGAGGCGAAA
>CAZMDP010000017.1:0-10754 GCA_964565015.1 uncultured Prolixibacteraceae bacterium
CAAAAATACCGTAAAAAAATGAAAATATCAGAGAATAAAAAAATTTGCATTATCCATGAAAAATTTTAATACAAGTAGTTTTCAAAATTAAATGAAAAAATAAAACCTGATTTCAATCAAAAAATCAACCTTTTTTTCACTGTTAATTTTATTGGATTCAAATCCTTTAAACGATTTGAACAGTGTTAAAAAATTTTTCCAATTTATTAGTAATTAATTATTTAAGATTAAATTACTGTTGAAAAACTATCAGTAACAAAGTGTATAGAATTTTTAAAAATTTTCATTAAAAGTAATCAACAGATATAAACAGCATATAATAATCGTCATTCTTTTTACTTTTACATTAAAAATTAAATAATGATATTTCCGTTGAAGATATTACTTGTTGAAGACAATCCGCTCAATCAGAAGATTGTATCGTTTTATCTTAAAAATGAACATCATCAGATTACAATTGTTTCGACCGGTGAAGAAGCGGTTAAAATATTTAAACCGGGCCTATTTGATGTTATACTTATGGATTTAATGTTGCCCGGAATAGATGGCTTTGAAACAACCCGCCGTATAAAAGAAATTGAATTTAAAGAAAACGGATCGCATCGGGTTAAAATTATTGCTCTTACAGCCAATACATTAGATAACGACAGGGAACGCTGCCTGCAGCAGGGTATGGATGAATACCTGGCAAAACCATTTGATATGATCAAGTTAAATTCAATACTTGATAAACTTCATCCTGGAAAAGAAGAAGTATGACCGATTTTATTGATTTAAGGGGAAACATTTATCCTGAAAAAGACAAAGATTTTGACAATCAGTTACGGCCATTGTCGTTTATTGAATTCAGCGGCCAAAACCAAACTGTTGATAATCTGAGGGTGTTTGTAAAAGCGGCACGGTTGAGGGGCGAAGCTTTAGACCATGTATTGCTTCATGGTCCGCCTGGATTGGGAAAAACTACCCTTTCAAATATTATTGCACACGAAATGGGCGTCAATATTAAAGTAACCTCTGGTCCTGTTCTCGATAAACCTGGCGATCTGGCAGGTTTACTAACCAATCTCGAACCCAAAGATGTGCTGTTTATTGACGAAATTCACCGGTTATCACCGGTTGTCGAAGAATATCTTTACTCGGCCATGGAGGATTTCCGAATCGATATTCTGATAGATAAAGGACCTTCGGCACGTTCCATTCAACTTGAGCTAAACCCGTTCACTTTAGTTGGCGCCACAACCCGTTCGGGGTTATTAACCTCACCACTGAGGGCAAGGTTTGGTATCAAATTTCACCTCGAGTATTACGATGTTGAGGTACTTACAAAAATTGTAAAACGTTCGGCCTCAATTCTTAATGTGCATATAACCGAAGATGCTGCAGTAGAAATTGCATCGCGAAGTCGTGGAACGCCGCGTATCGTAAATGCACTTTTGCGAAGGGTACGCGATTTTGCTCAGGTGAAGGGAACGGGAAAAATTGATATGGATATTACCCGGTATGCACTCGAGGCATTAAACATCGATAAATATGGGCTCGACGATATGGACAACAGAATCCTGCTAACCATTATCGATAAATTCAGGGGAGGTCCTGTGGGCATATCAACCATTGCAACTGCAGTTGGCGAAGATGCCGGAACCATTGAAGAGGTATATGAACCCTACCTTATTAAAGAAGGCTTTATGAAACGCACACCACGCGGAAGGGAAGTAACCGAGCTGGCCTATCGCCATTTAGGCAGGGCAAGGTATGGCGACTCCCCTACCCTGTTTTGAAATTACATTAATAGTTTATTTTCAGTTCGAAAAGCTTTGGCCAAAGTTTTCCGGTCACATAAAAATGGCCGTTTTGCGGATTATAAGCTATGCCATTCAATACATCAATCCGTTCGAGTTGGGTCTGGTGCATAATGCTCAGTATCCCATCCAGATCGACATAACCCAGTATTCTACCCGATTCAGCTTCGATCCTGATAATTTGATTTGTGGTCCAAACATTTGCCCAGATTGAGCCATCAACATATTCCAACTCATTGATATATTGCCATGCCCGTTGATTATCGGCAACCTGTATGCGCTTTTCAACCGAAAAATCATCCGGATTCAGCCAGGTAATTGTTCCGGTGCCATCGCTCATAATTAGCGATTTACCATCATTGGTAAGCCCCCACCCTTCTTTTGATTCGTATTTGAAACTGTCGATAACTGCAAAATCGGAAAGGCGGTAAACAAAACCTATCTGGGTTTTGTACGTGAGTTGGTATAATTTATCGTTCAAGATGGTTATTCCTTCTCCGAAATATTTCTCATCGAGCATTTTCGATTGAAGAATACGGCCGGTTGCATGGTTTATTTTGAATATTCCGGATTTTCCGTGTTCGCCTGTTCCTTCATACAAAAAACCGTTATGGAACTCGAGCCCCTGTGTAAAATGCTCTGTTGAATGAGGAAGCTCTTTTATTATTTCAAATTCATATTTTTTGGGAGCAACATCACTGAGTACAGTAAAGTTCTGGATACGTGTGTTAGATTTGCCGTCCGATTTTTCGGCCAATACCCGCAGTGTATTCTGCCCTAAATAGCTTAGTTTTTCAATTTTGTGTGTAAAAGTAAGCTGATCAGAGGTTTTTACCAGTTCGTTGTTCAGAAAAAGGCTTACTTGTTTCAATTCGCCGTCATATATTTTTGTGTTAACCGTAAATTCCAAAGGTTGTCCATAAATGTAATTACGTGCCGAAGGGTTTAAGGTGACCGTGCTTACCGGTTTTCGCGATCGTTGTGTTTTGCTTGTACAGCATTGAAAGGCCGTAAAAACAACCATAAGAAGGATAAGTGGATGAAGAATATTTTTCATTTTCCTTGAAATTCAATTAAATATTGATAAACGTGATGCAAAGATAATAAACCCATATTTTTTTGATGGCATATTTTTGAAACGGGTAAATGATTGAATTATATCTTTGCCCAAAAATCGATATTTTGAATCCGTTTCGAAAACTTATCGGCGATACGGCCATATATGGGGTAAGCAGCATTGTAGGCCGTTTTCTCAACTGGTGGCTTGTGCCATATTATTCAGTGCTTTTCTTACCCGGAGAGTATGGGATTGTTACCAACCTGCTTGCCTACGAGGCGTTTCTTTTGATTATACTCACCTATGGAATGGAAACCGGCTATTTCAGGTTTGCTTCGCGCAGTGACCAACCCGAAAAGGTATATTCCACTTCACAGATGCCACTTTTTGTTACCTCTACCCTATTTCTGGGATTTGTGCTGATTTTTGCTCAGCCAATTGCATCGATGATAGGGTATGCCAGTAATCCGGAATATATCAGGATACTTGCCGCCGTAGTGGCTATCGACGCATTCACCTCTATTCCGTTTGCCAAACTAAGACTCGATAACAGGCCTATAAAATTCGCTACCGTAAAAATGATCAATATCGGATTGAATATTGGTTTTAACCTGTTTTTTCTGTCGCTGTGCCCGTTTATTTTGCGGCATTTCCCCGACAACCCCGTGAAATGGGTTTATTCGGCCGATATAGGTGTAGGTTACGTTTTCATTTCATATTTGCTCGCTTCAATTTCGACACTCTTGCTGCTCTATAAAGAGATTTTCAGCATGAAATGGGAAATAGATAAACCCTTGCTGCTAAAAATGCTGAGTTATTCATTCCCGATTCTGGTAATCGGAGTGGCTGGCATGGTAAACCAGAACATCGATAAAATTCTGATACCTTTTCTGGTACCCGAAGATAAAGACCCCATGTTTCAGGTTGGTATTTATGGGGCAAACTATAAACTGGCCGTTTTGATGAACATGTTTATTCAGGCTTTCAGGTATGCTTTCGAACCTTTCTTTTTTTCGCGTAGCTCATCATCGGCCACCGATGACCCTAAACTCTATGCCACGGTAATGAAATACTTTGTCATTTTCGGGATGGTAATCTTTCTGGGAATGACTTTGTTTATCGACATAGTAAAACTGATCATTGATTCGCGCTACCACGAAGGGTTGAAAGTAGTGCCCCTGGTTTTGCTGGCCAACCTCTTTTTTGGGATATTTTTCAACCTCTCTATATGGTACAAAATCAAGGATATGACCCGTTACGGAGCTTATATTGCCCTGATTGGAGCAGCCATTACCCTTGTTTTAAACATTATCCTTATTCCGGTTATGGGGTATATGGGTTCGGCCATTGCCGTACTGGTCTGCTTTTTTGTAATGATGATCATAACTTATATATGGGGGCAGAAATATTACTTTGTACCTTACGACCTAAAGAGAATATCCACATACTTTGTTTTGGGTTTTATACTCTATTTTATTTCTTTGTCGATTAGTGATCTAAATTCAATAATCAGGTTTACCATCAATCTTATTCTGTTTTTTACCTTTTTTTATGCAGTTTTCAAATTCGAAAAAGCGGAATTGATGCAAATCTTAAAGCGGAAAAAAGGATAAAGAACTAAAAATATTATTTTTGCCCCTTTACGAGTAACTTAAATCATTTTTTACAGCAAAATGAGTGATGTAATTATTGCACTGGCAAGCGATCATGCCGGATTTAGCCGGAAACAGGCGATAATCCGATATTTCAACGAAAAAGGGATTAAATACCACGATCTGGGTTGTTATACCGATGAAAGTTGCGATTATCCCGATTTTGCCCACATAATAGCCGAAGCCATCAGCAACGGTCAGTTTCCATTTGGAATTACCTTTTGCGGAACGGGCCAGGGAATCAGCATAACCGCCAACAAGCACCAGAAAATCAGGTCTGCCTTGTGCTGGAACCCCGAAATTGCCAGACTGGCCAAGCAGCATAACAATGCCAACATATGCGCTATACCGGGGCGTTTTGTTACCGACGACGAAGCCATTGCCATTGTTGAAGCTTATCTCAATGCCGAGTTTGAAGGCGGCAGGCATCAGAGGAGGATCGATAAAATGCAGGTAAAGAACTGTTGTTAATAGCAAGAATTGAAAAAATGGGTGTACAGGAGCATATATTTCAGCAAAAATCGGTGATTTCATTCGACAGAAAGCACCGCGAAAAGCTGGACCATAACATCTCGAAATATGAGGCTGCTGTTGCCCGTGGAAAAAGCCGTTACACCCGTTACAACGATGCCCGCCGGTTTGCTTCCGCTGTTAAAGAGGCCGCCCTTGCCAGTTTGGCCGAAAATCTTGTAACTTTTGAAAAGAACATTACCGCACGCGGCGCCTTGGTAATATGGGCAAAAAATGCCGGTCAGGCTATTGAATATGTTCGAAACATTCTGTCGGAAAATAATGCCCGATTGGTGGTTAAGAGCAAATCGATGATTACCGAGGAGGTTCATTTTAATGAGCATACCGAAAAATGGGGAATAGAAACCATTGAAACCGACTTAGGAGAATTTATCGTTCAAACCGCTAACGAAAAGCCATATCATATACTTACTCCGGCCATGCACAAATCGAAAGAAGATGTGGCTTTGCTGTTTCATGAAAAATTCGGCACTCCTGCAGATTATACCCCTGCTGAATTGACTGCATTTGTGCGTGAAAAACTGCGCGATAAGTTTGCTAAAGCCGATGTGGGGGTTACCGGCGCAAATTTTCTGGTTGCCGATATCGGTGGAGTGGCGCTTACCGAAAACGAAGGAAATATACTGATGACCATGTCGCACCCGCGTATTCACATTGTAATTGCAGGAATAGAAAGGGTAATCCCTTCGGTCAGTCAGTTACCGTTTTTCTGGCAGTGGCTTGGGGTGCATGGTACCGGGCAGAACATTTCGGCATACAATTCCCTGATAACCGGGCCAAGGTCATCAAATGAAACCGATGGGCCCGAAAAAATGTATGTGATATTACTTGACAATGGCCGAAGCGACCTTTTAGCCGATAAAGACGCATGGCAGGCGCTTAAGTGTATCCGTTGCGGGGCATGTCTCAACGCTTGCCCGATATACAGGAATGTGGGCGGTTATACCTATGCCTCCACATACACAGGCCCAATAGGATCGGTTTTAACGCCCTTTTACAGCGGTTTCAGAGAGTTTGGCCACCTTAGCTATGCAAGTACCCTTTGTGGGCGTTGCAGCGAAGTTTGCCCCGTTAAAATCCCTCTCCACGAACTTCTGTTGTTCAATCGGAAGCGAAAAATGGAAGAATCAGGTGATAAGCTTTCGTGGAACCTTGGAATGAAAGCTTATGGGTTTGCCTTTGCAAAACGCCGTAGGTTGGATATGTTAAATGGACGATGGAAAAGAAAATTGGCAAAATTAAATTCAAATATATTAGGTGAACATAACGAATTTCCCATATTTGCCGATCATTCGTTCAGTAAGTTATATAGAAATCATAAATCATAAATTATAAATTAAAGGTTATGTTGTCGAATACTTGTAAATATGCACTGCGGGCCCTGATTTATCTTTCAAAATATTCGAAAGATGATTACCGTATCGGGATTAAAAAAATCTCTGAAGACCTGAAAATTTCCTCTCCGTTCTTAGGAAAAATCCTGCAAAACCTGGTAAAACAGAAACTTTTGGTATCGACCAAAGGGCCAAATGGGGGCTTTAGCCTGGGTAAAAAACCCGAAGATATTTCGTTGTGGGATATTGTGGTGAATGTAGATGGAGAAGAATATTTTACCAACTGCCTGATTGGGCTGCACCCCTGTAATCAGCACGATCCGAATAAGCCTTATTGTGCCGTGCACTTCAAATATGAGGAATTACGGCAGGAAACTGCAAAATTTTACCGTGGCACCACACTCAGGGATGTGTCGGAAGACATCGAAAAATTTGAAGACCTGGTGAGGCTGTAAATGGCCGGGATTTATATTCATATTCCGTTTTGCCGTAAAAAATGTTTTTATTGCGATTTTTATAAAACAACAGCGGTAGAAAAAAAACCGCTGTTTTTGCAATCGCTCCACCACGAAATACAACTTCAGAAGAATTACCTCTGTGGTGAACCTGTAAGTACAATATACTTTGGTGGGGGCACACCTTCTGTATTAAACATCAGTGAGTTATCGGGAATCCTTACCGGTTTGGAAAATCATTTCCCGATAATGAATGGCGCCGAAATCACCCTCGAAGCCAACCCCGACGACCTTAACCTGGATTACCTCAAAGAACTCAGGTCGGCTGGTTTCAACCGGCTGAGCATGGGTATTCAGTCGTTTTCCGATAAAGACCTGAAAGCGATGAACCGTCGTCACTCGGCGGTGCAGGCCTTACATTCGGTTTACGAAGCGGTTGAGGCAGGCTTTTCCGATATAAGCATCGACCTGATATACGGTTTGCCTGGACTTTCTATGCATCAATGGGAAAAAAACCTGAAGCGGGCGGTTTCGCTGCCGGTTAACCATATTTCGGCCTATCACCTTACCTACCACGAAGGCACTAAATTTTACGATTGGCTAAAAACCGGCCAATTACGCGAATTGCCCGAAGATGAAAGTCTTGCACAGTTTGAAATGCTGATTGACATTACAAACCAAAGCGGTTTTGAGCAATACGAGATTTCGAACTTTGCCCGGAACAAAGCCTATTCGAAACACAACAGCAGCTATTGGAACGGCAGCAAATATCTGGGGTTAGGGCCGTCGGCACATTCATATGATGGAATTTCGCGCCAATGGAACGCGGCCAGCCTCGAAAAATATATCAAGGCGATAGCTGCCGGAGAAGCTCATTTTGAGCGCGAAGAGTTAACCCAAACCGACAAACTCAACGACTACCTTATTACCCGATTACGTACCCGCTGGGGTATATCAATGAATTATGTTCATGATAATTTTGGCGATGTTTATGTTAATAAAATATTGAATTCGGCACAATCATTTATTAATTCGGAACATTTACACCATATCGACGACAATATTTCGCTTACCCGAAAGGGGATAATGATATCGGATAAGATTATGCTGGCTTTGGTGATGGAAAATTAGTATTTTCCTTAGCCTTAGCCTCTACCTTTGCCTGATTTCTATTGTTTCACCAAAAATATTCCATTGTTTGTTCCAATCCAGGCTGTATTTCGGCTATCAAAGGCAATGCAGTTGATAAAATCATCGGGAAATGTTTCCGGTTCGAACCACTGTTTTCGGTTATAAACCTGCAGGTTTTTTATTGTACCACTTCCAAATTGTCCTACCCATAAATAGTTTCTCTGATCGCAGGAAAGTATATATGGATTATATCCGTAGGGTTGCACATTTTGGGGTGCAATATCTTCTGTTTTTACCCCATCGCAAACAAGTATTTTGTTTTTGTTGAATGCTGCACTTGATAAACTACAATCATCAATAACATACAATACATTATTCCGGTCAACAGTCATACCCATAAGGTAATAACCGGTTATGGGGAGTAATTCCCATCTGTTTCCTGTAATTTTTACCACTTTCTGTTGGCTTACTGTTCCTCCGGTGGCTACATAAACATTTTTACCGCTGATAGAGATGCTTTTCACCAGGTTATCGGGCAAAGCCGAATTTTCGGGGGTATAAAACGAGAACATTCCATCTTTGTGGTAGCCCAATCCGCCGAGCTTGTGGGCAGATGAATTGAACCAAACACCACCATCGTTGTCGCAGGCTACATTTCTTACAAATTCGGTTCGTGGCAGGCCGTGCGATTCTTTGGTATAATATGAGGCATGTCCGTTTTTCAGCTTTGCAAGTCCCGAAGAACGGGTTCCGAACCATAAAGCTTCTTCCGTTTTGTTCCAGGACATCGAAATAATTTCCGACATGGCTGTAAGAACTGTTTCCTGACCAGTTTTTACCTCTGTAATTGCGCTTCCTGAAGCATAAAACCAATGGTCAGTATCAACTATGGTTAGTGCTTTTATACTTACACCGGGGTAGAGGTGATCCGAAATTTCAAAGTTTACCTCTTCATTCAGGAAAGCAATTTCATCTATTTCGCCGGTTTTACAACACAGCAACAGAGTAATTAAACCAATAAGCACACAGTTTCTAAGCATCATTTATACGGTTTTTTTAATATTGTATTGACGGAAAACCGTGGCAAAAGGTTGCGTTACCATGGGGAACTAATCCTGAGGAGGATATAAAATTGGATTTTGGATTTATTAATTCTTTTGAATTATCTTTGAAAAGAAAATATGAGTGAATGGACAGAAAGATAAACTATTGGATTGAGCTTTCGGATTATGATCTGGAAACCGCAGAAGCAATGTTGAGCAGTAAAAGATATTTATATGTAGGTTTTATGTGCCACCAATCAATTGAGAAAGCTTTTAAGGCTTATTTTACAAAACTTAACCCAGAAACTGCACCCTTCACACATAACTTATCGTTTCTGGCCAGGAAAGGTGGTTATTATGATTTGTTTTCGGAATCTCAAAAAGAGTTTATTGACCAGATTGAACCACTAAATTATTGAAGCACGTTATCCATCGCATAAAGAAAGGCTGTTACGAAGTTTAACCGCAGAAAAATGTGAAGAAATCATTATGAGAACCAAAGAAATACAGCAATGGATAAAAGAGAGGCTATAGATAAAGCTATCAGATATGTTTCATTATTGAAAGAGCATTTTCATTTCGAAAAAGCTTTCTTGTATGGTTCTTATGCAAACAATACAAACAGGGAAGATAGTGATATTGACGTTGCCATACTGGTGAATAAAATTGAAGGAGATTATTTTACCATAACACCTTTGCTTTGGAAAATACGAAGACAAGTTGACGATAGGATAGAGCCTTTTTTAATTGAAAAGGAAAATGACGATGCCGGATTCATTGAAGAGATCGAAAAACATGGCATCGAAATAGTTTAAGTTTTTCCGCCAACCCCATCACTGGAAAAAAATATGTTGTAAAACACATTCCCATAAATAATTGTAATACAACATTATAGCGAGGGGGGGGGTAAAATTTTCTGATAAATCCTGTTGTTTAATAAAATGCTATTGTTTATGTTTGCTTTTTTTATAATGACAACGCCCGGGCAAAACCCCCGGAGCTAAAAAATTTAGGACGAAACTATTATGGTAATAGAAAACAACACAACATATGATCAAGGGCAAAAAAAGCAACCCAGCCCTTTAAAAGAACCGGGTTGCAGGTCTATTTTATTAACCGGAGCGGGAAGTTAGCGCTTCCCGTTCCATAAAACGTAACAAAATTATGAAAAAATTTAGTGTATTATTGATGTTGCTGACGGTATTAACCGTTTTTAACGGCTGCCAGAAAGATGAACCGGTCGTAGTTGACGAACAACCACATGAAGTGGTTAAACCCGATGTGTATGCCGAAAACGGGTATTTGGTATTTAAAGATGCAAGAACATTCTCTCAAATTTGTGATTTTTTAGAAACCCTCAGCGAGAAAGAATATGAAGAATGGGTGAAAGCTTTTGATTTTATTTCTGCAAGGTTAGTCTATTTAGATGCTTATGAGAAGTTAACCCTGATTAAAAATTGGGATGAATATGATGAACTAAAAAGAAAATATAAGGATGATTTGATCTTTGATAATGATGGAGGTATATTTTATTCTTTCTATGCGACGGCTTGGGATAAGGTTTTAAATATAGATGGAGTTGTTAAGATAGGAAATACATTAAATAAATTTTATGGAGACAGGCAAGTGATGATAATGGATGGAAATGAAGATGATCTCAATAACAATTTATTAAAACAATTTAATAACAACAGAGTAAAAATTTTTTACCCAAACAAAACAGATATGTTAAAGTCTGTTCAATGGGGAACC
>CAZMDP010000018.1:0-10595 GCA_964565015.1 uncultured Prolixibacteraceae bacterium
GTATTATTGGAAAAAAAATCGGAATGACATCCGTATTCAGTGTTGAGGGGAAAAACATCCCATGCACTGTGATTGAAGCCGGTCCCTGTGTGGTTACACAGGTCAAGACCGTAGAGAAAGACGGCTACCATGCGTTGCAGTTAGGCTTTGGCGACAAGCGCGAAAAGAGCGCAAACAAAGCAGAATTTGGCCATTTCAAAAAGGCCGGTACCGTACCAAAAATTGAAGTTCTTGAGTTTAAGGACACTTTCAGGGAGCATTATGAACTGGGAGATGTAATCAAGGTTGACATTTTTCATGAGAATGATTATGTCGATGTTGACGGCGTTTCCAAGGGAAAAGGTTTCCAGGGTGTTGTAAAACGTCACGGCTTCGGTGGTGTGGGACAGAGAACGCACGGTCAGCACAACAGGCTGAGGGCACCCGGTTCACTTGGTGCATCCTCCTATCCTTCGCGGGTTTTTAAGGGTTTGCGTATGGCAGGCCGTATGGGTGGTGATAAGGTAACCATCGAAAACCTGCTGGTATTAAAAGTAATTCCCGAGCAAAACCTTATCATTCTGAAAGGTTCAATTCCGGGTCCTAAAGGTTCTTACATTTCAATCAGGAAACAATGGAATTAAGTGTATTAAATATTAACGGAACAGAGACCGGAAGAACTGTTACGCTAAATGAGCAGATCTTCGGTATTGAACCCAACGACCATGCCATTTACCTCGACGTAAAACAATATCTGGCAAACCAGCGTCAGGGTACCCACAAGAGCAAGGAGCGCGGTGAGATTGCAGGAAGTACCAAGAAGATTAAGAAGCAGAAAGGTACAGGTACAGCCAGGGCTGGTGCGATCACTTCACCTGTTTTTGTAGGAGGAGGTCGTGTTTTTGGTCCCCGCCCGCGGAACTATGGTTTCAAACTTAACAAAAAAGTAAAACAGCTGGCAAGAAAATCAGCATTGTCCTATAAGGCACAGGACAACGACATTTTCGTGGTTGAAAATTTTGAGTTGGCGGCTCCAAAGACGAAGGAGCTGATCAATATAGCCAACAACCTGAAAATAAATGATAAAAAGTCGGTTTTCGTTTTACCGGAAGAAAATAAAAATCTATATTTGTCCTCCAGAAATTTACCGGGTGTTTCAGTTGTAACTGCTTCAGAATTAACAACTTACCAGATACTCAACGCAAATTCCCTGGTGATATTGGAAGGTTCAATTGCGAAGATTGAAGAATTATTTAAGATATAAGACCATATAATACGATGAATATATTAGTAAAACCCATTGTAACCGAAAAGATGACAGCCCAGACTGAGCGGTATAACCGCTACGGGTTTGTTGTTGACAGGAGGGCATCCAAGGACCAGATCAAGAAGGCCGTGGAGAGTCTCTACAATGTTTCGGTAGATACGGTCAATACCATGATTTACGGTGGAAAGAAGAAATCGAGGTACACCAAATCTGGAGTAATAACCGGGAGAACCAATTCCTACAAGAAAGCGATTGTTACGCTTGCTGAAGGAGATACTATTGATTTTTACAGTAATATTTAATAACAAATGGCAGTAAGAAAATTTAATCCAGTAACACCGGGTCAGAGGCACAAGATTATCAGTGCTTTTGACACCATTACTGCTTCTACGCCTGAGAAATCATTGTTGGAGCCCCTGCGGAGGACTGGTGGTCGCAATAACCAGGGCCGCATGACGATGAGGTATATAGGTGGGGGACACAAGCGGAAGTACCGTATTATTGATTTCAAAAGAAACAAAGACGGAATTTCTGCGACTGTCGATTCCATTCAGTACGATCCGAACCGTACAGCCAACATTGCTCTTCTGGTGTATGAGGACAGTGAAAAACGTTACATTCTGGCCCCAAACGGGTTGCAGGTAGGTCAGAAAGTAATCAGTGGCAGCGGTATTGATCCTGAAATCGGGAATACATTGCCCTTATCAGAAATACCACTCGGCACCCTTGTTCACAACATTGAGCTACAGCCCGGACAAGGGGGTGTTATGGCACGTAGTGCAGGAACCTATGCTCAGTTGACCTCACGGGAAGGCAAATATGCTACTTTAAAGCTTCCTTCCGGCGAAATTCGTATGGTACTTGGTACATGCCGTGCAACGGTAGGTATCGTTGGTAATTCTGACCATGTTCTGGAGAAATCCGGAAAAGCTGGTCGCAACCGTTGGATGGGACGTCGTCCGCGTACAAGAGGTGTTGCCATGAACCCGGTTGATCACCCGATGGGTGGTGGCGAAGGCCGTGCTTCAGGAGGACATCCGCGCTCGCGTAAAGGTTTGTTGGCCAAAGGCTACAAAACCAGGTCGCCGAAAAAGGCATCCAATAAGTACATTGTAGAACGCAGGAAGAAATAATTAAAAGGAGTTTAACATGAGTCGTTCGTTAAAAAAAGGCCCGTTTATCGCCTATAAGCTGGAAAAAAAGATTCTGGCCATGAATGAAAGCGGTAAGAAAACTGTGGTTAAGACCTGGGCCAGAGCATCAGTTATTTCACCTGACTTTGTTGGTCACACTGTGGCGGTACATAACGGGAATAAATTCATCCCGGTCTATATTACCGAGAATATGGTAGGTCACCGTTTAGGTGAATTTGCACCAACCCGTACGTTCAGGGGACATGCTGGTAACAGGAAATAGGCATTTAGCCATTAGAAATTTTAAAATTAAAGGACAATGGGTGCCAGAAAAAGATTAGCAGCTGAAAAACGTAAAGAAGAGAAAAAGCAACAATATTTTGCTATTTTGAGAGATTGCCCGACTTCTCCGCGGAAAATGAGGCTTGTAGCCGATTTGATCCGTGGTATGGAAGTAAACAGGGCATTGGATGTACTGAAATTTTCGTCCAAAGAAGCTTCACGGAAGGTAGAAAAACTGCTCCTTTCCGCCATCGCCAACTGGCAGGCAAAGAATGAAGGAGTGCGGCTTGAAGAGAATACCCTCTATGTAAGCAGGATCATGGTTGATTCAGGCAGGATTTTGAAAAGATTGCGGCCGGCTCCCCAGGGACGTGCTCACCGGATCAAAAAACGCTCGAACCACGTGACCATCTATGTGGACAAAAAGAATGAAGATGTTATCGAAAATCTTAATTAATAATACATGGGACAGAAAGTAAATCCGATTTCAAATCGTCTGGGTTTCATCAAAGGATGGGATTCCAACTGGTTTGGTGGTGATAATTATGGCGATAAACTGGTTGAAGATCAGAAAATACGTGAGTATCTCAATGCACGTCTTGCCAAAGCCAGTATCTCCAAGATTATCATTGAGCGTACGCTCAAGCTGATCACCATCACGGTGCACACATCGCGCCCGGGTATTATTATTGGTAAAGGCGGCCAGGAAGTTGACAAACTGAAGGAAGAGCTTAAAAAGATTACCAATAAGGAGGTTCAGATCAACATTTTTGAGATCAAAAGGCCGGAACTCGATGCCCGTATTGTAGCCAGCAATATCGCCCGCCAGATCGAAGGTAAGATTGCTTACCGCCGTGCGGTGAAAATGGCCATTGCTTCTACCATGCGTATGGGAGCAGAGGGAATAAAAGTGTTGGTGTCAGGCCGTCTGAACGGCGCCGAAATGGCCCGTTCCGAAATGTATAAAGATGGCCGTACGCCATTGCATACGCTTCGTGCCGACATTGATTATGCCCTTGCAGAAGGACTTACCAAAACCGGTCTTATCGGTGTCAAGGTCTGGATCTGTAAAGGTATGGTCTATGGAAACCGCGATCTTTCGCCTAATGTTGGTGCTGGCAAACAGCAGCGCAGCGGGGCACCGAAAGGAAATGCCGGTGGTGATAGGAGAAGAAGAAGAAAATAGTGGGTTAACATACTAGAAAATAAAGAGATGTTACAGCCGAAAAGAGTAAAGTTCAGAAGAGTCCAGAAAGGCAAAATGAAGGGTAACGCCCAGCGCGGAAACCAGTTGGCTTTCGGCTCTTTCGGAATCAAATCATTGGAAGAATCATGGATTACCGGTCGCCAGTTAGAATCGGCGAGGGTTGCGGTAACCCGTCATATGCAGCGTCAGGGACAGATCTGGATCAGAATTTTCCCCGACAAACCGATTACCAAGAAACCAGCAGAAGTGCGTATGGGTAAAGGTAAAGGTGCACCTGAAGCTTTTGTTGCCCCAGTCACTCCGGGCCGTATTATTATCGAAGCCGACGGAGTTCCGTTCGAGCTGGCAAAAGAAGCTTTGCGTCTGGCAGCACAGAAACTGCCTGTTACAACCAAGTTCGTCGTAAGGCGTGATTATGTCGAATAAATTAATTACTGAATTATGAAGACGTCTGAAATTAGAGAGTTGACGAGCAAGGAAATTGTTGAACGTTTACAAACCGAGCAGGAGAACTTAGTTCGTCTGAGATTGAACCACAGTGTGTCAGCCCTCGATAATCCGATGAAAATCAGAGAATCGAGAAGGAACATTGCCAGGATGCAAACTATTCTTCGCAGCAGGGAGTTAAATGAAAATCAGAAGTAATTTCATCAATGGAAGAGAATAACGTAAGAAACCTGAGAAAAGAGCGTGTTGGCGTAGTGGTCAGCAACAAGATGGAAAAAACCATCGTAGTTGCCGAGAAACGCAAGGTAAAACACCCGGTTTATGGCAAGTTTGTCAACAAAACCACCAAGTTTTATGCACACGACGACACCAATACTTGCAACATCGGCGATACCGTAAGGATTATGGAAACCCGTCCGCTGAGCAAGAAGAAATGTTGGAGATTAGTTGAAATCATTGAAAGGGCCAAGTAATCATGATACAGCAGGAAACAAGATGTATAGTAGCCGACAACAGTGGGGCCAAAGAAGTTCTTTGCATAAGAGTTTTAGGGGGAACCCGTAAACGTTATGCACGAATTGGCGATACCATAGTTGTCTCAGTAAAAAGTGCGATACCTGGCAGCGACGTTAAAAAAGGAGCTGTTTCGAAAGCGATCGTGGTTCGTACAAAAAAAGAAGTTCGCCGTAACGATGGTTCGTATATCCGTTTTGATGACAATGCTGTCGTATTACTGAACAACGCCGGTGAAATGAGAGGGACCCGTATTTTTGGACCCGTAGCACGTGAGCTGCGCGACCACAATATGAAAATCATTTCTCTTGCACCCGAAGTACTTTAAAAAAGTTTTATTGAACCATGCAAAAGAAGTTACATATTAAAAAAGGAGACACCGTCCAGGTAATTGCAGGCGAAGACCTTGGCAAAAAAGGACGGGTGTTGGAAATTATCCGTAAAACCGACCGCGCTATAGTGGAGGGTGTGAACATCATCAAAAAACATACGAAGCCGAATACCCAGTACCCCAATGGCGGCATAATCGAAAAAGAAGCACCCATCCATATTTCGAACCTTATGTTGGTTGATCCGAAAACCGGAAAACCAACCCGCATAGGCCGGCGGTTGAATGAAAATGGAAAATTAGTTCGTTATTCCAAAAAATCTGGAGAGGAGATCAAGTAATGGCTTACGTACCCACCCTTAAAAAGAAATATAAGGAAGAAATTGTACCTGCTCTGATGAAAGAGTTTAATTACACAACCGTTATGCAGGTACCCAGGTTGGAAAAGATTATCCTTAACCAGGGCGTTGGATCTTCGATTGCCGATAAAAAAATAATCGAAGTAGCTACCGAAGAAATGACCATGATTTCGGGTCAGAAAGCAGTTCAGACACGTTCAAAAAAGGATATTTCCAATTTTAAACTCAGGAAGAAAATGCCCATCGGCGTGCGCGTTACATTGCGTCGCGACCGTATGTACGAATTTCTCGACCGTCTGATTTCGGTTGCATTACCACGTATCCGCGATTTTCGTGGAATCGAAAGCAAAATGGACGGAAGAGGTAACTATACTTTAGGCGTTCCCGAACAGATCATATTCCCCGAAATCAATATCGATAAGGTGAATAAGATTAACGGGATGAACATTACTTTCGTGACATCTGCAAATTCTGATGAAGAAGGTTTTGCCTTGCTCAGAGAGATTGGTTTACCATTCAAAAACTTAAAAAAGAATTAGTGTATGGCAAAAGAATCAATGAAAGCGCGCGAAGTAAAACGCGCCCATCTGGTTGAGAAATATGCCGAAAAAAGGGCAAAACTGAAAGAGGAAGGCGACTTTATCGGGTTGCAGAAACTTCCGAAAAACTCATCCCGAGTTCGTTTGCACAACCGTTGTAAACTTACGGGCCGCCCCAAAGGATATATGCGCCAGTTTGGTATCAGCAGGATCAATTTCCGGGAGATGGCATCTGCCGGCTTGATTCCCGGTGTTAAAAAAGCAAGTTGGTAATCGTTTTAATTTTTGTAAAAATGAGTAAAGTAACAGATCCTATAGCAGATTATCTGACGCGGTTGAGAAACGCAATTAAGGCCAATCACCGTGTGGTGGATATACCTGCCTCGAGTATCAAAAAAGAAATAACCAAAATCCTGAAGGATAAAGGGTATATTCTGAACTATAAATTTGAAGACGATGTCAACTATCAGGGCAACATCAAAATAGCTTTGAAATATAATCCTGAATCCAAAGCATCGGCTATCAAAACGCTGAAAAGGGTAAGCAAGCCTGGTTTGCGCCAGTATTGCGATTCGTCGAACATCCCAAGGGTATTGAATGGCCTTGGTGTGGCAATCATTTCAACCTCGAAAGGTGTAATTACCGATAAAGAGGCCCGTGAGATGGGAGTTGGCGGTGAAGTATTGTGTTACGTTTATTAATAAGGAGGAATACTATGTCAAGGATAGGAAAACTGCCCATCGAAATTCCTGCCGGAGTGCAGGTAAAAGTAAACGACGACAATACTGTAACCGTAAAAGGGCCACTTGGTCAATTAAGCCAGGCTGTTAATAAGGATATAAAAGTAACTATCGAGAACAATACCATTACGGTTACCCGTCCAAGCGACCAGAAAAACCACCGTTCGATGCATGGTTTATACCGTGCTTTGATCAACAATATGGTTGTAGGCGTTACCAAAGGGTACGAATTGAATATGGAACTCGTTGGTGTGGGTTACAGGGCCGAACAGTTGCCCAATAATGTAATCGACCTCGTTCTGGGGTATTCGCACCACACCTATATTCAGCTTCCACCCGAAATTAAGCTCGAAGTGAAGGCCGAAAAAAGGAGCAACCCTTTTATTAAACTTCAGTCGATCGATAAACAGCTCATCGGGCAGGTAGCTGCAAAGATCCGTTCATTCCGTGCACCCGAACCTTACAAAGGAAAAGGTATTAAGTTTGTTGGCGAACAGCTCAGACGTAAAGCTGGAAAAGCCGCTGGTGTTAAAAAGTAAAATTGTAGTGCTATGTCTTTAACGAAAATCGAAAGACGATTCAGAATAAAAAAGCGAATCCGCAAAATAGTTTCCGGAACAGCGGAGCGTCCACGTATGAACGTATTCCGCAGCAACAAACAGATCAGTGTTCAGCTCATCGATGACCAGAAAGGCGTTACCCTTGTGGCAGCTTCTTCGTTGGATAAATCGTTGGCTGGTGCTACCGGAACCAAGACCGAAAAGGCCGGTATGGTTGGAAAACTTATAGCAGAGAAAGCTCTTGCCGCTGGGATTACTTCAGTAGTTTTCGACCGTAATGGTTACTTGTATCATGGGAGAGTTAAACAATTAGCTGACGCTGCCCGCGAAGGTGGCCTTAAATTTTAATCAATATGGCAGGAAATATCAGAAATATCAAAACAAGTGATCTCGATCTGAAAGACAGATTGGTTGCCATTAACCGCGTGACAAAAGTTACCAAAGGGGGCCGTACCTTTACTTTCTCAGCAATCGTAGTGGTTGGAAACGAGAATGGTATTGTTGGCTGGGGCCTCGGAAAAGCAAGCGAAGTTACTGCGGCAATTGCGAAAGGAGTTGATGCTGCCAAGAAAAACCTGGTTAAAATTCCGGTTATCAAGGGAACCATACCTCACGAGCAGGAAGCTAAATTTGGTGGTGCCAAAGTATTGCTCAAGCCTGCACGCTCTGGTACGGGTGTCAAGGCAGGGGGTGCAATGCGCGCCGTACTCGAAAGTGTAGGAATTCATGATATTCTTGCAAAATCGCAGGGATCGTCGAACCCGCACAACCTTGTAAAAGCTACCATGAATGCACTGCTCGAAATGAGGGATGCCTATACCGTAGCTCAACATCGTGGTGTTACATTGGAAAAAGTATTTAAAGGATAAACAGTTATGACAAAAATAAAAGTTACGCAGGTAAGAAGCAGTATTGGTGCAACCAAACAGCAGAAAGCCGTTCTGGCTTCGCTTGGGTTACGTAAAAGGCTCCAAACGGTTGAACATGAAGCCAGTCCGGAAATCATGGGAATGGTAACCAAATTACGTCATCTATTAACTGTTGAAGAAGTAAAGTAATAAAAAAAATCGATGATTATGGATTTAAGTAAAATAAAACCTGCGAAAGGATCAACCAAAGCAAATAAGCGGTTAGGCCGGGGACAAGGTTCGGGCGGAGGTGGCACAGCTACCCGCGGACACAAAGGCGCCAAATCCAGATCGGGATATTCAAGGAAAATTGGTTTTGAAGGAGGTCAAATGCCTCTCCAGCGTGTTGTACCCAAATTTGGTTTCAAAAATATGAACCGTGTTGAGTACAAAGCCATTAACCTTGATGTTTTGCAACGCCTTGCCGAAAGTAAAAACCTTACCGATATCGATCACCAGAGCTTAATTGAGGCCGGAGTTGCTTCAAAAAACCAGAAAATAAAAATTCTTGGAGGAGGGGCCTTAACTGCAAAAGTTAATGTTAAGGCACATGCATTTTCAAAAAGTGCCATTGAAGCAATCGAAAAAGTAGAAGGAACCACTGAAATAATCTGAACCCGATGAAACGATTTATAGAAACACTTAAAAATATCTATAAAATTGAGGACTTGCGTTCCCGCATTGGCACAACTCTGTTTTTTGTGCTCATATACAGGTTGGGATCGTATGTTTCTCTTCCGGGTATTGACCCTGCCCAGCTCGGGCAGTTGAAAAGCCAGACGTCCGATGGGTTGTTAGGGCTGCTGGATATGTTCTCAGGAGGTGCTTTCTCCAATGCTTCAATTTTTGCATTGGGGATTATGCCTTACATATCTGCTTCAATTGTAATCCAGTTGTTGGGAATAGCCGTCCCATATTTTCAACGGTTACAAAAGGAAGGTGAATCAGGAAGGCGGAAAATCAATCAGATTACCCGCTATCTGACAGTTGCGATCCTGATTTTTCAATCACCGGCTTATCTGGCCAATCTGCGCTACCAGCTTCCCGATTCGGCTTTTGCAGTAACCGGGACCATGTTCACCGTTACTTCTACCATTATTCTCACTGCAGGATCGATGTTTGTAATGTGGTTGGGCGAGAGGATTACCGATAAGGGAATTGGAAACGGAATATCGCTAATTATTATGATTGGGATTATTGCCCGTCTGCCTTTTGCGGTATTTGCCGAGTTTGCCTCAAGGTTAAACCAACAGGGTGGTGGTATGGTAATGTTCCTGGTTGAATTTGTTCTGTTGTTCCTGGTTTTTGCCGGAACTATTTTGCTCGTACAGGGAACACGCCGTATCCCGGTGCAGTATGCCAAAAGGATCGTCGGTAACAAGCAATATGGCGGCGTCAGGCAGTATATTCCCTTAAAAGTAAATGCTGCAGGCGTTATGCCCATAATTTTTGCCCAGGCAATTATGTTTGTCCCGATTACCCTGGTTGGTTTCTCAAGTTCGGAAGGTCTTGGTAAATTTGCGGCTGCTTTTACCAACCATACCGGATTCTGGTATAACTTTACACAGTTTTTACTGGTAATTGCATTCACCTATTTTTATACTGCCATTACCGTAAATCCTGTTCAGATGGCTGATGATATGAAGAAGAACGGAGGATTTATTCCCGGTGTAAAACCTGGAAAGAAAACGGTTGAATACCTCGATACCATTATGTCGAGGATTACTCTGCCCGGATCAATATTTCTGGGAATTGTAACCATTTTACCTGCGTTTGCCATGTTAATGGGTATCAACACTCAGTTTGCCTATTTTTATGGAGGAACTTCATTGTTGATTTTGGTAGGGGTTATCCTCGATACTTTACAGCAAATCGAAAGTCATCTGCTGATGCGCCATTACGATGGTTTGATGAAATCGGGCCGTATTAAAGGGCGTACAGGTGGAGGTCAGACAATGTATTAATATTAAACAGGGAATAGGGTTATGGCAAAACAGCCTTCCATAGAACAAGACGGAACAATTTTAGAAGCATTATCCAATGCTATGTTCAGGGTTGAATTGGAAAACGGGCATGTAATAACAGCACATATCTCTGGCAAAATGCGGATGCATTATATCAAAATTTTGCCTGGCGATAAGGTCAAACTGGAGATGTCTCCCTACGACCTGACCAAAGGCCGGATAACATTCAGGTACAAAAATTAATGAATTTCATAATGAAAACAAGGGAATCTATTAAGAAAAAAACAGCCGATTGCAAGATAGTACGCAGAAAAGGGCGCTTATATGTGATAAATAAAAAGAACCCAAAGTTCAAACAACGTCAAGGAT
>CAZMDP010000019.1:0-10539 GCA_964565015.1 uncultured Prolixibacteraceae bacterium
TCTATTACAATCAGATGTTTATCTGGGACGAGAACGAAGAAAAAATCGTGGGAGCATATCGGATCGGGATTGGCCACGAAATTATGCAGCAATATGGCAAACGCGGGTTTTATCTCAATACCCTCTTCAGGCTCGAAGATGGGATGGACGAAATTCTCAATCAAGCCCTCGAACTCGGGCGGTCGTTTGTAGTGAAAGAGTACCAGCGAAAGCCCATGCCGCTTTTCCTCCTATGGAAAGGGATTCTTTATTTTATGCTCAAAAATCCCGAAAACCGTTATCTGTTAGGGCCAGTAAGCATCAGCAACAACTACTCGAAAATATCGAAAGAGTTAATAATTAAGTTTATCATGGCCAACCATTTCGATTGGAAGTTGGCACAAAAAATCAGGCCTCGAAATAGCTACAAGTTCAAAACCGAGAACCCCGACCTGAAGGTGCTGATGGAAACCATGGAAAAAGATATCAACAAACTGGATAAAACCATTGGCGATGTGGATGCTCTCAACTCGGGCCTGCCCGTTCTGCTGAAAAAATACATCAAACTGAACGCCCGCATTGCAGGCTTCAATGTTGACCCGAAATTTAACAACTGCCTCGACGGGCTTATCATACTCGACATTTACGATGTTCCCAAATCCATTATCGAATCGCTTTCGAAAGAAGTGAACGATGGCTCGCTCCTAGAGCGTTTTTATTCGAACAGGGAATAGGAGGAGAATCTGGATAACAGGGGGTGCCCCACAACAGGTGAAAAAAAGGAATGCCGTTAATGTTGTCTTTGTTGTAAGCGATATCATGGTCAACGGGTTTGTGAATTGTGTTCATCTTACTTCGCTTTTTATAGAAGGGCGTTTGCATATTTTTCAACGCTGCGGGGTGAGGGGTGGTGGTGGCGTATGCTATAAATTAATTTTATGCTTCTCTTTACGGGCCAGGCTTAAGATAGTCGGGGGGTTTCGATTTGTACTCAGGTCATCAGGTTGACCAATCACCGATTCAATTGTGATTTGAAAACCGACTGCTTTACATTATATATTTCCAGGTTTTCCTTTCCAAATATACAGAAGATCACTTTTTCGGGAAGCGGGTTTTCTTCCAGAAATTTATTTACGGTCGTCCAGGCTATGTTTGCTGCTTCTTCTTTTGGATAACCATACACACCGGTGCTGATGTTGGGAAATGCAATGGTTTTTATGCCATGCTGTACCGCAAGTTCAAGGCTGCGCCGATAACATGAGGCAAGTAATGCGGCCTCACCATTGTTACCGCCCCTCCATACCGGACCAACCGTGTGGATAATATACCTGGCCGGCAGGTTATAACCTTTGGTTATTTTCGCATCACCGGTATCGCATCCGTTCAGGGTACGGCACTCCTCAAGCAAGGCCGGACCGGCAGCCCGGTGAATGGCGCCATCAACCCCTCCACCGCCCAGCAGCGTTGTATTGGCAGCATTAACAATGGCATCAACCTTAAGTCTGGTAATATCACCCTCGTAAATTTCGATCCTTTCCATACATTTTTTGCATAAAATTAAGCATGTATTTTATAAAAATCAACCCCGATTTTGTGAGCGTACAGCCAAATGGTTTAACTTTAACCAATTAAAAATGACTTTATGGAAAATATATCCGACCTGAAACTTGCCGTACTTATCGATGCAGATAATGTTCCCTATCACAATGTGAAGGCCATGCTCGAAGAAATAGCCAAATACGGCATACCCACCACCAAACGTATCTATGGCGATTGGACCAGGAACACTACTACCGGATGGAAAGGGGTTTTGCTCGAAAATGCCATTACACCCATCCAGCAATACAGTTATACTTCGGGAAAGAATTCGACCGATTCGGCCATGATTATCGATGCCATGGATATTCTCTATTCAGGAAAGGTGAACGGATTTTGCATAGTTTCGAGCGACAGCGATTTTACCCGCTTGGCCATTCGACTGCGAGAATCGGGGATGAAAGTGATCGGGATTGGCGAAAAGAAAACCCCCAACCCCTTTATCGTGGCCTGCGATAAGTTTATTTACCTCGAAATTTTAAATCCTGTTGAAGAAGAAACCGAACCCGAAGCCGAAAAACCAGGAAAACCTGCACCGCAACGGAAATCGCTCCACAAGGTCGATCAGGAAACCGTGAAGCTTATTGCAACCAGCATTACCGATATTGCCGATGAGGACGGATGGGCTTTCCTGGGCGACGTGGGGAACCTCATCAACAAAAAGAAACCCGAATTTGACCCCCGTAATTACGGATTTATGAAGCTTACCCCCCTGTTGAAAGCACTCAATAAAAACTTTGAAATCGATGAGAGGAAAACCGATAAAGGCAACATAAAACATGTATTTGTGAGGGTAAAACCCAAAATACAGGTTAAGGTTAACCGAAACCGGAAATAGCTCATTATAACATTGCAATAATCAACCTGAATCGAAAAAAATGAAAAAAATATTGTTGTGTACGATTGCCCTGTCAGGCATGTTATGGTTGGCATCTGCCCAGCCAATAAGGCTGCACCCTGCAAATAACCGCTATTTCGAATTCAAAGGAAAACCGGTTGTGCTGGTAACTTCGGCTGAACACTACGGAGCAGTGCTCAACCTCGATTTTGACTGGAAAACCTATCTGAAAACCTTGTCGGATGAAGGGATGAACTATACCCGGATATTTGCCGGAAGTTATGTGGAGATACCAGGTAGTTTTGGTATCGAAAAAAATACCCTTGCACCCGCTACAGGGCGGTTCATCGCCCCATGGAAAAGGACCGAGGAGGCGGGAACCTACGAAGGTGAGAATAAATTTGACCTGGATACCTGGAACCCCGAATTTTTCGACCGCCTCAAAGATTTTATCCGGGAGGCCGACAATAGGGGTGTTTTTGTTGAAGTTACCTTGTTCTGCTCTACCTACGACGATAAGGCATGGCTTCGGCATCCTTTCTATCCGGGGAATAATGTGAACAACATCGGCGAACTTGCACGCCGTGAATCAACCACCCTGAAAAACAGCAAACTGGTTGAATATCAAAAGAAATTTGTTGAGAAAATTGTAACCGAGTTGAACGAATTTGATAATTTCTTCTGGGAAATTCAGAACGAACCGTGGGCCGATAACGGTGTCAGGGGAATGCGGATACTGAAAACCCATAACATTGCCGGGCAAAACTGGGCACAATTTACCGAACTGGCCAATCAGAACTCCCTTGAATGGCAGAAAGAGGTTGCCCGGTGGATTACCGAAACCCAGAACCGCTTGCCAAAGAAACATTTAATAGCTCAGAATTACTGCAATTTCAAGGAATCGCTGCACGAAGTGATGCCCAATATTTCGATCCTGAACTTTCACTATGCCTGGCCCGATGCGGTAAGGTTAAATTATGGATGGAACAGTCCGGTGGGGTTCGACGAATCGGGGTTCACGGGTTCCGACGATGAGACTTACCTCCTGCAGGCATGGGAATTTATGGTGGCAGGCGGGGCGCTGTTCAACAACCTCGATTACTCGTTTTATGTGGGGCACGAAGATGGGAGAGGCATAAACAAAGCCCCGGGCGGTGGTAGTGTCAGGCTCAGGGCAGCATTGAAAATCCTCAGGGAGTTTATTGAGTCGTTCGATTTTATCAAAATGGGCCCCGATGTAAACATCGTATATCATTCGCCTGGGTTGGAATGGCAGGCTATGTCGGAACCCGGGAAACAGTATGCGATTGTTTTTTCAGGAAAAAGCTCCACCCATATAACCCTGAATCTGCCGAAAGGGAAGTACACGGTTGAATTTATTGATCCGTGGTCGGGAGATGTTATACACGCAGAAACGATGGTTTCGAAAGGGAAGCCTATTTCGGCGAAGGTCCCGGTAATCGATGGTTTTGCAGGTTGCAGGATTACTTCAGGCGGTGCAGCCTCTTGGGCGCCCACCAGATCCAAAAACCGGTAACGGTGAAAACAATCAGGGCCAATCCCATTACCGAAGTATATATCAGTTTGAAAATTCCGTTTTTGGTTCCGATCAGCCTATCCACAATGGTCCCGTCGTGAATATGTTCGATCAGGTCGGAGCGGCGCTGTTCAACTTTCAGTATGCGGCCGGTAGCGCCATCAACCTGCAATCCTTTGTAATGGTGTGCGAAGGTGAATTTCACCACCCCCTTATCGGGGCGTACATCGATACGGTCAATTTCCGTCGAAAGGGCGGCCGAAACCGAATCGTGCAGGTAGGCGATGGCAGCATTTTGAAGATTTTCGAGCGGCAACCATTGCGTGAGGTCTTTCGAAGTTCCGGTTTCGGTTTTTGCAAGTATAATTTCGCCGCTGTTCTTTTTCCATCCGAGAAGAAGCCCGGTAATGGCCATTATAAAAAAAGCTGCAAAAAGAAAAACCGCCGTCAGGCGGTGAATTTTTCTGAAAAGCCTGATTGTACGGGCTTTTTTCCTTTTCCTTAATAAAAGTTTTTCATCGGTTGTCATGCGCCACTTTTTGCTTCAAGGGCAAAAATAATCATTTCGGCACATTTATTTGCCTTTGCCGAAAATCCGGTCGAGCGAATAACGTCCGCCGCCCATAATCAGAATAGTAAGAAATCCAATCAGGTAAATTAATGCAAGTTCTTTCCGGGCAAAGGGGTCATCGGCATGCTGCATAAATGCTGCAACGGCCATGGTAATGATAACCGGGACCGACGACAGGCGCGTACTGAACCCGATCAGAACAAGCACCGGCGCTATCACCTCGCCAAAAACAGCAAGGATAAGCGATAAATTGCTGCCAACACCCAATGGATCGGGGAAGTTACCACCATTGCCTGCGAGCAGCCTTTCAAGTTTAGGTATCCCATGTGTCAGCATAAAAGCGCTGAATGCTACCCGGTAAACAAGCAACCAAAAATGGTTGAGCTCTGCATTCGATTTGGTTGAAAAAATGAACTTCATAAATCGTTAAAATTTTGTTTGCCGTATAACATATTTTTTCCGAATTGGTTTAAAAAAATTTGTTGTGTAATGCAGCATTGGGCAACATAAAATCAAATTGATCCAAACCTTAATAAGGCAACCCTTCCAGGGTTGATTTGGCGCTCTGTTGGCCTCAGACCCCGGTTTGCACCGGGGGTTATTATAAGTAAACTCTTACAGAGTTTTATGGTCAGTTCTGTTGAGTGTGCTTTCTGCTAAAATCATAATTATATTCTTTTTCAATCATGTATGGGGTTGAATGTCAATTACCCACGGTTTAATCCGGGGGTGGTAAAGAAAGGCTCTGACATTCTTATGAACTCTATAGGAGTTCACTATTTCAGATTACGGAGCAACAGGTTTTTAGCATTACAATAATAACCTAACAAACACCTTTAGTTCATTAGAATTGGAGACTGAGCATAAGGAGTTATCTTATTATTTGCCTGTTTTTAAACCCATCATACAATCAAATTCAAAGAGAATACTATTTTTAGGCAAATTTTAAGAAAAAACGGCATGATGCATCAGCTTAACGACTTTCTCTCCCGGATAGATGGTTATATCGGGGGTTCCCAATGGTTTGTTTTTCTTCTACTCGGGACCGGGGTTTTCTTCACGATTTACCTGAAATTCCCTCAGTTCAGGTACCTGAAACATTCCTTAAGGATAGTGAGGGGAAAGTTCGATAAAGAAGGTGACAAGGGCGATACATCACATTTTCAGGCGCTTACCACCGCCCTGTCGGGGACTGTTGGCACCGGAAATATAGCCGGAGTGGCGCTTGCTGTCCATTTGGGGGGGCCTGCCGCTTTGTTCTGGATGCTGATGACCGCGGCCGTAGGTATGACGACAAAGTTTGTAGAGGTTACCCTCTCGCACAAATACCGCGAGTTTGCCGAAGACGGTTCGGTTGCGGGCGGCCCCATGTACTACATGAAAAACCGCCTGAATATGAAGTGGCTGGCGGCTATTTTTGCCATTGCCACCATCATCAGTTCATTTGGCACCGGAAGTTTACCGCAGATCAACAGTATTTCAAACTCTATGTTTGCCACTTTTGGCGTAAACCATGTTCTCACCGGGGCTATCCTTGCCTTTCTGCTTGGCGCTGTAATCATTGGTGGTATCAAACGGATTGCTGCGGTTACGTCGAGGCTTGTACCCATCATGGCGTTGATCTATTTTGTGGGCGCTGCCGCAGTTATCCTCTATAATTACGAGAATATTATCCCTTCGTTTATAACCATTTTTCGCGATGTTTTTACCGGAACAGCTGCTGTGGGTGGTTTTCTGGGTGCATCGCTTGCATTCGCCTTTAACCGGGGCGTAAACCGGGGTCTTTTTTCGAATGAGGCCGGACAGGGATCGGCGCCCATTGCACACGCCGCTGCCCGTGCCCACGAACCCGTGTCGGAAGGATTGGTGGCCCTGCTCGAACCTTTTATCGATACCATCATTATTTGTATGCTTACCGGTATGGTACTGTTGTCGTCGGGTGTCTGGAACGAAAAACACGAGAACCAGTTTCAGGCTGCCGACCTTGTTCTGCTTGACGGCACCTACAGCGATAAAAATGAGGCGGATACCCGGAAATTGTATGAGTTCCTGAAAGGAAAAACACAATTGCCCCTGTACAGCGGACAAATCAATGTGGTTAACGGAATGCCCGAAACAACGGCAACATTTATTCACAGCCGGTCGGTAGCCGAAGATGTAAAGGTATATCAGCGAGGGGCATTGTTCAGTGGCAACCTCAATTTCAACAATGGAAAGTTAGTGGCTCAGGAGGGAATTACCCTTTCGGGCAAATCGCTGATGCACAGCGCACCGCTCACCACCCTTGCCTTTACCCGAAGTTGGCTGGGTACATACGGAAGTTATATTGTGGCCATAGGTTTGCTCCTTTTTGCCTTTTCAACCGCCATCAGCTGGTCGTACTATGGCGACAGGGCGGTTACCTACCTGTTCGGCGTAAAGGGCATTATTTACTATCGTTTGGCCTATGTAATCGGATTTTTTGTAGCTGCCTTTACCGATACCACCATCGTGTGGACTTTTTCGGGTATAGCCATCGCCCTGATGACCATTCCCAACCTGTTTGGCATACTGATGCTTCATAAAGAAATGAAATCGGAAGTAAAAAGCTTCTGGCTTGAATATGCGGAAAGATTTCCGGGAGAGAAGGTACCAAAAGGGTAGAAAAAGTTCAGAGTTCAGAGTTCACCCCCGATTAAATCGGGGCACAGTTGTTTGATGTTTAAGGTTTCGGGTTTAAAGTTGCATCAAAAACGCAATTCCGAAGGAATGAAATGTATGTATATTGGATGTTCAATAATCAAACCTGGTAAATTCGAGAAGGTGCATAGCACCGGCAATATGGTAGCAAATATGCCACATCACCCAAAACCCCAACTCCGGAGGAGTGGCATGTTTAGGCGTTTCAGGTTCCGGGTTTAGAGTTTAAGGTTGATCCTTTCACAACTCCGGAGGAGTGATATGTTTATAGCGTTTAACGTTGCTACCAAATCGCAACTCCGGAGGAGTGATATGTTTATAGAAAACAACCACCCCACCAATACCCTCAACCTCGATTGAAAAGCAAACGCCGCAAACAGTTCAGAGTTCTGAGTTCTACCAAAATCTCTTTATGGACAAAACGTGAACTGTGCCCCGATTAAATCGGGGGTTAACTGTGAACTTTTTTGTTTTTGCGTCCCGAAAACCCTTCTAAGCAAATCGGTTACCCGTGCAACCGGGTCGGTGCGGATTTTCTTTTCCTGTTCGCCAATGTTGAGCACAAGGCCATTTTTATCGGAACTATTTGGGATACGGCCTATAAATAGGCATTGCTTCTCAGCAAATATTATCGCAAGCAGGGGAAATGAAATTATTAATCTTCGACCTTCTTATCACCCCTAAATCTTCCCAATCCTGTACAAATGATTTTCGGTTCGAAGAATAATATTGCCACTAACGAAGGCCGGGGTTGCCTTTATGGTTTCATCGAACTTATTTTCGGCTGCCAGTTGAAAGGTGTCGCCTGGTTTAATTACATATACCGTTCCCCTTACTTCGGGAAAATAGATATGGCCTCCGGCATAAATGGGCGACGCATTAAACTGCCCCCTGAGTTTTTCACTCCAGATGGTTTTACCGGTCATGGCATCGACACAGGAAAGTGCTCCGCGCTCGTGAACCATATAAATAAGCCCATCCACAATAACCGGCGTGGTAATCTGCGGGATGTCATTTTCCGACTGCCATTTCAGGTGCGTCAGGGCGATATCGCCCTTCCCTTTCGGGTCAACGGCAAAGAATTTCACGTAGCTGGCCCTGTTCTCTTCGAAAATCCAGCCCGAGTTAAAAAATACCAGCCCGTTATATTCCAATGGCATGCCCACCGTTGAATCGTGGCCATAATAAAACCACCAGAGTTCTTCACCAGTCTCCACATCGTAAGCAATGCATAGCTGCGCCCCGTTGCTGATAAGCTGGTTACGGCCATCCACATTTACCACTATCGGCGTTGTATAAGCTTTGCGGTAAACCGGGGCAATATCCACGTAGTACTGCTGTGGCCGTTCGGTCTTCCAGATGGTTTCCCCGGTTTTTTTGTTCAGGGCGGCAATGTATTGCACATCGGTTCCTTCAATATGAACAATCAGCATATCATGGTGCAGAATAACCGATGAGGCAGCTCCCTGCATGTGTTCACAGTTCATATCGGTGCGTGTCCATACTGTCGAAAAGTTGCGGGTGTCGATACAGGCCGTGCCGTAGGTGCCATAATGGACATATACAAAACCCTCTTCGATGGCGGGTGTGGGTGTTGCATATGAGTTGGTGGCATGAATGTTCTGAATGGTTTTTGGTTCAAAAATCACTTTATTGAATAATGTTTTACCGCTATTGTAATCGACACATACGACCGACAGTTTATCGCCGCTTTTTGTGGCGGTGGTCAGCCATATCTGATTGTCCCACACAACCGGCGACGACCATGCCAATCCCTCGATGGGTATTTTCCAAATTACATTTTCGTTTTCGCCGAACTTAACCGGGTAATTTTCGCCAACAGCATGTCCATCGAGGTGGTTGCCACGGAAATGTGTCCACGATTGCTGACCGGAAACCTGTACAAACAGCAACAATAAAATAAAAGGCAAACTGAAAGTCTTCATAATAAATGGTTTTGCCTGCTAAAATAGGAAAAATCGGTTGGTTTTTGTTAAGAGTTTGGTTTTGTTTGCCATTGACAGTCAAAAAACAATCAGACAAAAAAATCGTTTTTCTATTTTTGCAGCCCAATTCAGAAAACAGATGGAAGAAATCAGAAACGTTGCAGTAATTGCCCATGTTGACCACGGCAAAACCACACTTGTTGACCGCATTCTCCACCAGGTAAAGCTTTTCAGGGATAATCAGGAGGTTGGCGAGCTGATCCTCGACAACAACGACCTTGAGCGCGAGCGAGGTATAACCATTTTGGCAAAAAACGTATCGGTTCACTACAAAAACGTAAAGATCAACGTAATAGATACTCCCGGACACTCCGATTTCGGAGGCGAAGTTGAACGTGTGCTCAACATGGCCGATGGGGTATTGCTGATTGTTGACGCTTTTGAAGGCCCAATGCCGCAAACCCGCTTTGTTTTGCAGAAAGCCCTCGAGCTCGGCCTGAAACCGGTAGTGGTCATCAATAAAGTGGATAAGCCCAACTGCAATCCCGACGAAACCCATGAAAAAGTTTTCGACCTGATGTTCAGCCTCGATGCTTCGGAAGACCAGCTCGATTTTCCCACAGTTTACGGTTCGTCGAAACAGGGCTGGATGGGGCCCGACTGGAAGACACCCACCGACGATGTTGCCTATCTGCTCGACACCATTATCGAACATATTCCACCGGCGCCTTTTGTTGAAGGGACACTACAGATGCGGATTACATCGCTCGATTATTCTTCGTACATGGGCCGTATTGCCGTAGGCAGGGTAAGCCGCGGGACACTTATACCCGGAAGCCAGGTGATGCTGGTAAAACGCGATGGAACAACGCTTAAAAATACCATTAAGGAAGTTTACCTTTTTGAAGGGTTAGGGAAAGAAAAAACCAAAAAGCCGGTCCGTTCGGGCGAAATATGCGCTGTGTTCGGACTCGAAGATTTTGAAATCGGCGATACCATTGCCGACCTGAACGAACCTGAAGGGCTGACACCCATACAGGTTGACGAACCCACCATGAGCATGATATTCACCTCCAACAATTCGCCGTTTTTCGGGCGCGAGGGCACATTTGTTACCTCACGGCAACTAAGGGAAAGGCTCTATAAAGAAACAGAAAAGAACCTGGCGTTGAGGGTCGAAGATACCTCTTCGGCCGATACGTTTGTGGTGTATGGAAGGGGGATACTCCACCTTTCGATACTGATTGAAACCATGCGCCGCGAAGGATACGAACTTCAGGTAGGCCAACCGAAAGTCCTGATCAAGGAGATCGACGGTGTAAAACACGAGCCCATCGAGTCGATGACGGTACAGGTACCTGAGCAGTTTGCAGGCAAAGTAATCGAACTGGCT
>CAZMDP010000020.1:0-10520 GCA_964565015.1 uncultured Prolixibacteraceae bacterium
CATAGAATTAAATTATTGGGTGAGTCAAAACTATATATAGTTGCATTCAGTGATGCCATTACGCAGGTGAAAGGGAATTAATAATTCATCTGGCTGACAATCAACCATGAACGGAAATGACCAATTTAATAACGCCATGAAGTTTCCTCAGAATTTCATTATTAGGAATCCTTTTTCGGGGGCTCTTACCCTAATGATATTCTGCTTCTTTTTCATGTTAATATACAGGCCACTGGGTACTAATCCGGGAAGATATTTCGATTATGAAGTTACCATGGCAGCCTATTCTGTTATTTCAGCATTATCGGCTTATTTGACAATCAGGTTGATAAAGCGCAACCGTTATTTTGCCGACGAAAACAATTGGACACTGGCAAAGGAGATATCTTCTATCGTTATTACACTTACATCTGTTGGTATTGCCGTATATCTGTCCGGTTTTGTTATCGAAGAGCCCGGCGACCGTTTGAATTTTCCAACCTTTATCAATTCAATTAAGATTGCATTTCTAACCGGACTGATCCCTTTTGGGTTCTTTGCACTGGCCAATTACAGGCAATGGTATTCCGTTAAAGAATTTGTTCCGGTTGAAAAACAGCACATTGAAGAAATGCCAAAAGCTGAAAAGATCAAAATAACTTCACAACTCAAGAAAGAAGAACTGAATTTTTACCCCGACGAATTTATTTATGCTGCTTCTGAAGGGAATTATGTGAATTTCTTCCTGTTGCGTGATAACAAAGTAAAAAAATCCATTATCCGGAATTCCATCCATAATATCGAAGAACAACTTTCGGGCTTTCCATATTTTGTGAGGACACACCGGGCTTTTATCGTGAATATGAACGCCATTTTATCCCTTAAAGGAAACAGCCTGGGATATCGTCTTAAACTAATCGGCGTCGATGAGGAAATTCCGGTTTCGCGCAACCAATCCAAACATTTCAGGCAAATTTTCAGGCAGTTCGGTTAATCTGTCCGTCACAAAAAATTAACCGTTTGTCCCAGATTTAATTAACCGGTTAACCCCTTACAACAAAGGTTTACAGAGTATCCCTCATTTTTGCATGGCCATTTCATGTTCATTCTATTTGCATGGTCGAAAGCGATTAATAACCGTAAAAATTACGAACATGAAATCATCAGTTTCAATCAAAACAAATTTTTTATTTTCATTAAATCTTATTCTCTTCTTGTTATTTCCCATTGTTGGTATGGCTCAACTTCAAACCATAACCGGAATAGTAGTTGAAAAAGAAAACGATCAGCCTGTGGCATTTGCCAATGTTGCACTGTTCGATTCAACCGGGATCAATATAATGGGTGGCAGTGCAGGAAACGATGAAGGTTTTTTCAGTCTAAGGAATGTAAAGAACGGCCATTACAAAATCCGCATTAGTGCCATTGGCTACCACGCCTTTATGCAGGAAATTGTGATAAACGGTGAAACCGATTTGAATCTGGGCCCGATCGGCCTCGTATCCGACAATTTGCTAATGGATGAAGTTACGGTTGTTGCAAACCGCATCAGGGCAACAACATCAAACGGCAAAACCACCTATTTTGTAGGCCAAAACATGGCGGATGCAGCCAATAACGGGACCGATATCCTGAAACTGATTCCGGGAATCGGGTTTGATATGCAACAAAATATATCCTTTGAAGGAAGCCAGAACCTGCTGATCATGGTAAATGGCAGGGAGCGCGACCGCAGTTTCCTGAGCCAGCTGAATGCCTCAAAAATCGATAAAATTGAAATACTGAGCAGCCCTCCGGCAGGTTATGATGCCACGGTATCGGGGATTATCAATGTTATCCTGAAAAAAGACCGCGATGCCGGACTCGCCGGGCACGTTTATGCTGAAATTCCCACCAAAAAATCGGAAGTTTTCGTTTTTCCGAATTACAGCCTCAATTACGGAACAGGCAAGGTAAACCTGTTCACATCCTACACTGGAGAAATGCTGAACTTCGACATTATCGAATCAAGCAGACGTCACGTTCAGAAAAGCGGCCAGAAAAATGAATACTTCACCGTGCAGGATGTGCGGCAAAATTACTGGTCGCACCGGTTTCATTACGGTTTCGATTACTTCATTAATAACCGTAATCAACTAAACTTTTACGGATTTGTGAACCCCTGGTCGCAGCAACACAACGGATCAACCGGCATGAACATCAACGGCACTGAGCATTGGAAAGCCGAAAAGAGAGATAACGATATCAATACCGGTTTTTTTAATTCGGTTTTTTATAAGTACATCATCGATGAATCGACCGGCAAAGAGATTTCGGCCGATTTCAGCAAATACCGTTTCAAGGCCGATAACACCATCGAATACCGCAACAACGAAACCGGCTACAACCAGACGAACCGTTCGCAACCCTTACATAACGCCTACAATTTCCGCATTGATAATGTCATGCCGTTCTCGACCGGATTAATCATGAACAGTGGAATTCAGATAAAGCTAAATGAAATGACAGACCGGCTTAACAATAATTTTCATTACCGGGAAAACAATTATGCTGCACACCTATCGCTGAGTTTTAAAAGAGAACGATTTGAAACATCAGGGGGGCTCCGTTTTGAGTTTTCTGAATCGGGCAATACATCCGGGGACTTTAAAAATATCTATGCATTACTGCCCAATTTTACCACCAGTTTCAGACTTAAAGACGCTATGAACTTGAAGTTCTGGTACAGGCGCTCGGTTGCCTATCCGCGGTTATACCAGTTAAACCCATCCGCGGTGATCGATGACCCTTACCGTTCCACAACAGGTAATCCGGCACTGCAACCTGGATTCAGGAACAATCTGGCATTGGAACTGTCGATGAGGGCAGGTAATAATTTTATGGCCGCACGGGGCTTTATAGATCATTTCAGCAACGTAATTCAGGACTTTTCAGAAATAACGGAAGATCAAGTATTGAAGACAACAAAATACAATACCGGAACAGTATGCCAATATGGGCTACAATTGACCGTGGCATTGAATCCCCTGAAAAATGCGGGGCTGAATATATACCTGAAATTAGCCGGCCAAAATTCCAATCCTGCTGAGAATCTGAAGGTAATGGGTGTTACACAAAGAAGTCAGTTTATTTATGAAACTGCATTTTCGGCATTCATAAATTTCAGGCACGGATTTACAGCAACGGCCAACCTGCAATATTCCTCACCTGTAAACGAAATACAGGGAACCATCTTTAGTGATGCCCTTTACTCCGTATCGGTTGAAAAGCAATTTGGGCGAAACCTGAAAGCCGGCATAAGCAGTGTATTGCCCTTTGCAGGTAATTTTACCTATCGGGGTTACGAAACAACATCGGATGATTTTCAATACCGTACCGATGGAAATATTAACCTACCCCAATTTCCTTTATTCTTTAAACTGAGGTATCAGTTTCAATCGGGGCAAAGAAGAAACAGAATTGAGCGTTCAACAGAAGTTATTGAAAACCAGCCCCGTAGAGGGTTCTAATGTTTTTCAAACAAGTTCTGTGCAGCCAATGCCAGAAACATAAAGTTGGTTGCCCCACCGCCCATCACATATTCGGTTTGCTGCCAGAAATAGGGCCACACTTTAAGTTCAGGAAAATCGGGACGTATAATCCCTGTTCCCGATACAGATCCACCGGGTATAAACGACCAGTCGGCGCGGTTGATGCCATAAGCTACGGTTACCGATCGGCTGCCCACGCCCGAAACAAACGAAGAGGTATTCTCTCCCGGGTGATTCCCCAAAACAAAATTCAGTGCATTAAGCATATACCGGGCATCGAAAACTTCGGGGTAATACTTTTGCAGGAAATACTGCCGTACCCCGAATACCTGAATATTCCAGCCATCGCCCCAAATGTGCGGACGGTATGGAACGCCAAACGGGTTTTCCTGCTGAAGTTTCTCTACTTCACTGTGGTAAGTTTTTACAGCAGCATGGACCATTGTGGTTAAGTTCCGGTTGTTGAGCTTTGGCAATACCCTTCCAATGTGGGCCGCCACATCGCTGTCCCTAAGCACTTCCTCATTTACAAATTTGATAAGGTCATCGGCATATCTTTTATCGTTTGTAGTCAACAGCAGTTCAACGGCAGCTTTTATTTTGTTGTTCAGTATCCTGCGGTTACCGGCAGGATCGGTAGCGGCGTAAATGGCTTCGGCGGCATTGAGTGCCTGCAAAGCCAGCGTATCGTTAAAGCCGCGCATAACCCTTGCAGATGCAGCCAACGAGCGGGCAACCTCCACTTCGCGGGCGGGGTTGTTTTCGGTGAACACCCACTGATCGTCGGGCCGCCCCGATTCGCAGCAGGTGCGTTCGTCGTAGGCAAGGTTCGGGTTATACCTCAACCCGTCGGTCATGGCAGCGCCATCGCCCAGCAAAACATACTGGCGCAGGTCGTTGCAAATTATCCCCCGGTAGAGCCTGCCAAGACTTTTATAACCGCCCACAACCGATAGCAGCCCGTGTTCGATCTGTTGAAGCACATCGTTTTTCCCGTCGGGAAGATGAATCTCAACCACCCTGTTTTGCTGATCAACGGTGGTCATGTCCCACTCAGGCTTAAACTGCTCATAAATCATCGTTAGTACCCATATGGTGCCGGCCTGTGATTCTACCCTCAGGTCGTAATCGCCTGCATCGTGCCATCCACCTATATTGAGGCCCGGAACGTGATCGCCCGGATTAAACTTTGTAAGGGTTGAAGGCCCCTGAACATAGCCATCGAAATGGTTGGTATCGACCGGCGCCATCAGGGCATCGTCCATGTGGCAGAGGTCGTGCCACACCCGGTATCCTTCGTTTACGCGCATGTGGCACATCTGCACCGGCAGAAAATATTCGAGGGTGGGCTGCCACACATCACGATCATAAATGGCATTACCAATGCGGAAAGGTTCTGATAAGTAATCTTCGTACTGCACCCTGTAAACCCCTTCTTTCATTACATCGGTAAAATTGAGTTGAAAATAGTTGAATCGCAGAAACTTTCCCCAGAATTTCGGGGTTTCTGATTTCACTGTGATTTGTTCCCCTTCATCGGTATAATGAATCAGTTTCAACGCTGAGGGCTTGCTGATTGAAGCATCGGCTTCGAGGGTGGCAATCTTTTCCTGTGCGGGATGATAGCCTACCTGGCTTACATGCACAACCGGCTTCGAAATAAAGTTGGGTAAAACATTGGCATCGACCACCCACTCAACAGCGCCTTTGGTTTTGCCAGGTGTAACCAGCGAGCGCACTACATACCAACCATTGTTGTGGTAAAAACGTCCATCGAGCAGTTGTAGCGGTTCACCAAAACTTTCGATTTTCATCAGTTGGGCAGGCTCCTCTGGTGCAATGGTTAACCTTTTTCCCATTGCCATAGGAGCTGCCTGCCAGTCGCCATTGATATCACGCTCCATAGGACCATTGGGTTGTGTATTGAAAAGCCCGTGCTTACCGTCGAGATACCATGTCTTTCCAAACAGCAATCCGGGAAAAAGCTCCAGATTAAAACCCACTTGTTTTTCCCATTCGGGAGGAAGCAATTCATCCAGATCAACCAGAATCCTGATCTTAGTCCCTTCGGCAATTACCCTCACTTTATAAACAAACGAAAGGTCGGGGTAAAAAATCGGGTTAAACCCCTTTCGGTTTATGGCAGAATCGGGGTACCAGCAAACTACGTTTATCTCATTATTTTCGGGAACAACAGTGCGGGCGCCCACTTTGGGAATGGGCTGCCACTGTCCGGGTGTAGGTTCAAGGCGCAGATCGCCATTGGTGGCCACCCTTGTTCCGTTCTGGATAATCCCTATGGCTCCCTGGTGCCCTTCAGGATAAATGTCATAAAAAACCATCACATTGAGCCCAGGCATTTCAAAATATTCGTGTTCGTTGATTTTCAGGCCTTGCGCCACTGCCGAAGAAAGAGCTAACACCATACAACACAGGCTTATTAATTGTTTCATTGTATAAAGATTAGTTGATTCAGTACTCTAAAATCTGATGCAAGATACTAATTGTAATTTAAACAATCTAAATCCTTCAAAAAAAATCTGACGGAAAGTCTATAAAGCGTTATTCTGCCTTTACCTGAAAGAAGTAAACATCGTGTTCGGCGCCTGCTGGGTTATAAGAAACCGAAAGTGCTGCGTTATTGGCTACTGCTTCGACATAAAACCTGACAAAAGTGCCGGCCGGGCTGCCCGGGAGCTTTGTACCGTAAATACCATCATTTGCAGCTCCATCGCCATGTTTGCCATCATCTACCATGGTGGTTACCGAAAAATTTCCTGCCAGCGATGTCGAATAATAAAGGTTCACACGGTTTATCCCGCTTACTGAGGTTACTTTTGCCGTTACAGTCACTTCCTGGTTTGCCAATGGGGCTGCCCAGTCCACACCATCTGAATTCCGGTACATCACTTCGTTTATAACCGGCGGCTTTTGTGCTACTTCGGGATTGGAAAGCAAATTATTTCTCCGGGTCGAAATAAAATACTTCAACACACCTATTTCGTTGATAAATTGGTTATAGGTTGACAATTTCTTTGGATCGTACTCAACCAATGCATCAATCTGCGATCGATAATTGTCGATTATCCGGTTGGCCGAAGGAATATCAAACAATTCGTCAATAATTGTCCTGAGGTGGGCGAGATACCGTTGCCGGTATTGAGGAACAGCCAGCAATTTATTCAGGAGCGGGTAATTAACCTTGTTTTCGTTCATAAAAGGGCTCCAATTGACATTGTTCATTTTCATTACCGAATTTCCGTCAAACTCAATCGGGGTAATCCTTTCGGTTTCGGGTTCGTAATACACATAGTAATCCTGTTGGCCTTTCCAAACGTAACTGTCATCGTCCGAAAAGGCAATTTCACATGCAAGGAACCACAAAACCCTGTCAACATCGAAATATTTTGGTATTTCCCGGGTCATCAGATCGGCCGGCGTGGTATTAAGTACCTTACAGGCTGTGGCAAGTCGTTCCCAATGGTCGTCGATATCGCTGCTTTTCAGGGTATAGTTTGCCTGGTACAATGTAATATTGTCGCCAAGATAATTCAAAGCCGATTTACCGTTACCCCAGCCTCCGCCACCGCCCGGCAAAGGCATTCCCCCCGATGATATGCCTTCGGCACGCCAGTTTCCGCCATCATCGCTGAAAAACCATTCCACCAGAAAATCTTTGTTCAACTGCTGAATGTTGGGATATAAGCCCCAGCTTTCACCATTAATGTATAACTGCACAAAATTGGCCTTTGCCGCCGGAATATGCTTCCTGATCTGGTACAAGTAATACACTTCGCGCAAAAACGAAGGATCCTGAAAGGCATTGTTCAGATTGAGCGTTCGGTATCCCATCAGCTTTGGATTATCGGGAATATAGCGCATCGAAATATTGAACGAGAGCTTTTTCGAATAACGGTAAACTTCGCGGTACGAAGTTTCGCCTTTAAACCTTACGCCCACATTTTCGTATGTCCTCCCATCCACCACCAAAGTTGCGGCCAGGTCGGTTTTCGTACTGTAATTGCTTTGCATGATCGACCAGTAATCGGGCTGTTTAAAGGTAAGGTATAAAGTCCGTATGGCAGCTGAGTCGTAAAGACCGGCGTAATTCTTTCCTCCGGTAATCAATCGCCGTCCGTCATCCGAAAGGTACATCTCCTTTGGTTTTCCGGCCCAATTAATTTCGACGGTTGTTCGTGGCTCTTTGGGTTCCTCAGGATGGACCGAAAGGTCTTCTTTTTCTGGTTCTTCGATGGTTGTGGTGCAACTGTTCAGGGTTATTAAAACCATAAAAAGGAATTTGAAAAGTATGGTTATCGATTTCCATGATAGCTTATTCATCGACTTTCTCCATTAATGACATTCAATACCCTTGTGCAGAATAACTCTTACGTTTTTAGATTTGTAATTGTTACTTAAAGTTTAATGAAGATTGGTTTAATAGTTTTCTGCATAAAAAACCGCCTCCGGTAAAGAAGACGGTTACCTTGTTGTAATCGCGATCAATCAATTCTTTTGCACTGAATAAATTTCATCGATGATGTGCTTATATTTTTCGGCAATAACGTTTCGGCGCAATTTCAGGGTAGGTGATAACTCACCTGTCGCAGGACTCCACTCAGCGCAAACCAGACGGAACCTTTTGATCTCTTCGTGCTGGCCTAAGGTTTTGTTTATCTCTGCCACTTCTTTTTGGATCAATGCCTGGACTTCTGGTTTCTGAATCAATTCTTTATTATCCTCAAAATGGATTTTATGTTCGGCACACCAGTCGTGCAGCAACACAAAATTGGGTGAAATCAACGCCGACGCGAATTTTTCGTTTGCCCCGATAACCATGGCCTGCTCAATCAGGTTCGAGGTTTTCAGTTTATTTTCGATCATTTGCGGGGCAATATATTTTCCGCCCGAAAGCTTAAACATTTCTTTTTTACGGTCGGTAATTTTCAGGTATTTCCCGTCTTCAAAGGTCCCAATGTCGCCGGTATGGAACCAACCTTCCTCGTCAATAACTTCGGCAGTCAGTTCGGGCGCTTTGTAATATCCCATCATTACCCCGGGGCCTTTGCAGAGAATTTCGCCGTCATCGGCAATTTTTACTTCAAACCCTTCGAGCACCGGGCCAACGGTTCCGATTTTCATTTCGCCGGTGGCAGGATTGTTTACTGCAATCACAGGCGAGGTTTCGGTTAGACCATAACCTTCGAGGTTATACATTCCGGCCATGCCAAGAACCCTGGCAATCCGGGGCTGCAGCGCAGCTCCTCCCGAAACAATATATACGATATTTCCGCCTAAGGCAGCCCTCCATTTCGAATAAATAAGCTTATCGGCAATTTTTATCTTCAGTTTCATCAACGGGCTGTATTTTTTGTTGTACTCGAAATGCCGGCTAAGGTCCATTGCCCAGAAATACAGCTTCTTTTTTATTCCGGTTAGTTCTTTCCCTTTTGCAACAAATCCGTCGTAAACCCTTTCGAGCAGACGCGGAACCGAGTTGAACATGTGCGGTTTTATTTCCTTGATTGCACTCACAATCTGCCCGAGATTAGCCACATAGTAAATTCCCATTCCTTTATACTGAAAATGGTAATTTACGCTGCGCTCGTAAACATGGCACAGAGGTAGAAAACTGATGACCCTGTGCTGGTACCCAAGGTGGTGCATTTTAACATGTGCAGTAAAGTTCGAAACCAGATTGCGCTGCGAAAGCATTACCCCTTTAGGAACGCCGGTTGTGCCCGAAGTGTATATGATTGTGGCCAGGTCTTCGGGCTGAATTGATTTTTTGATTTCCTCAAGTTTTCCAGCCAGTTTAGCCTCGTTTTCCTGTCCGAGTTTCAGAATTTCTTCATAGTTTTTTGCGCCTTCAACATCTTCGAAAGCGTATATATCAAGAATGCCGGGAATTTTATCGGCAACCGGCTTCAGTTTTTCGAACAGTTTGGCATCTCCTACTATCAGGTATTTCGCTTCAGAGTGTTCGAGAATATAACTGTATTCATCCTCCCCGATGGTAGGATATATGGGAACATGCACTGCTCCGATCATGGCAAGCCCCATATCGGCAAAGTTCCATTCAGGCCGATTGTTGGTTACAGTAGCCACCTTATCCCCTTTAACAACACCAAGGGCCATCATGCCCATTGCAAACTGATGGGCTTTTTTATAATATTCTTCGGTTGAAAAGGTGTACCAGTCGTTACCTTTTTTTCCACCAATGGCATCGGGGCGGGGAAACATTTTCAATGCACGTTCAAGAACGTCGAATGTACGTGTAACAATATATTCCATATTCGAATCATTTTTTTGAAATCCCACAAAATTACTCATTTTCAAATGCTCGAATATCGATATTCAGTTACGTTGGTTTCCTGATATATTATTTAGAATGATTTTAAATAGGATTTATATCATTGAATATGTGTTACTTATAAAATATTTTTTTGAAGTTTAACGCCATACATTCCAATAATCAGTAATCAATGATATACTGTTCAACAATAGCCTTAAATTTCGAACATCATTTCAAGGGAAAATAAATATCGAAAAACCAGACCTAAAAAAATGGCTGTTATTTACTATTTTTTGATTTCCCGATTTCCGAAATCTGCTTTTCATAAATATTATCCTTGATCATGGCAAAGAACATAACTATAGCCAGTATGACAAATGTTATCGGCACAGCCGGGTGAATACCGCTACTCGAACCGCTGCCATAAGAGTGAAGCCCGGTTAGATAATAATTCACCCCGAAATAGGTCATCAGAACCGATAGCAATCCGAGTATTGCCGCAAGGTTATAATTGTAAACCCCTTTCAGTGAAGGGATAAGCCGCATGTGCACAATAAAAGAATAAATTACCATAGTGATGAGCGACCAGGTTTCTTTTGGGTCCCACCCCCAATAGCGCCCCCAGCTTTCGTTGGCCCAGATTGCGCCAAAGAAAGTACCAAGGGTCAGGAAATAGAGACCCACAGTGGCCGACATTTCGCTGATGGTGGTGATCT